>NZ_QXNY01000006.1:300000-539086 GCF_003572205.1 Algihabitans albus | reverse complement strand
ATACCAACAATGTCAATCAGCAGACGGTCGACGTGACCGCTTAACAACCTTCCCTCGCGACTCGCGTCGCTCGCGAAGGCCAAAGAGTATAGGAGCGACAAGTCCCCGCTGCAACGCCCAAGGCGCTGCAAATTTGGCCTGTCTATCCGGAAGCCTCGTCGGCACCGCCGCAGCCATCGAAGGTTGCGGCAACGCCCTGAAGCGGCGCTGGATATAGGCGGTGGGACCGCCCCTTGTCCAGAGGGAAATTCAGAAAACCGCAACCTTTCTTACCAAGCCGAAGCCGCACGGCTCGCATAGGGCTCACATCAAGCCAAGCTCGCGCAGTTCCGCCCAAAGCGCCGGCGGCAGATCGTCGGCTTCGGCTCCGGCAAGGGTCAGATCGCGCGGCGCCTGATCCGGACGCAGATACCGCCAGCCCTGGAAGGGCCGTTGGGCACGCGGCACGACCCGCACCAACTCGGGATCGAGCATCAGCCGCGTATAGGGACGCCCGTTCTCGTCCTTGGCCTCTTCCAGATCCAGCAGGGACTGCCGGCACTGCACCAGACCACGAATCACCCAGTAGATCGAGCCGCCCTCCAGCAACTCGGCGCCGCGCTTCGGCCGCATGCGGGTGCCGTGCCAGATCTCTCCGTGCTGCTTCAGCCGCCCGGCCTGCCACCGCGTCAGCGAGTCCACGTCTTCGCTGCCCACGGAAAGTTTGATGAGATGCAACGTCATGATGTCACTCGAGAAAGTGGCGCAGCGCTCCTGCGCTGCCAAGCCGCCCGTCCGGTCCGGGCTGTGGACAGCTAGGCCGCCTTGCCCGCCAAGGCCTGGGAAACCTTGGAAACAGGGGCGCGGCCCAGATGGTCCGAAATAAAGCGACCGGCGGCCACCACGGCGTCGAAGTCGACGCCGGTCTCCAGCCCCAGACCCTCTAGCAGATAGAGCAGGTCCTCGGTCGCCACGTTCCCCGAGGCGCCCTTCGCGTAGGGGCAGCCGCCGAGCCCGGCGACGGAGGAATCGACCGTCGCGACCCCCTCCTCCAGGCAAGCCAGGATATTGGCCAGCGCCTGACCGTAGGTGTCGTGGAAATGCACCGCCAACCGGTCACGCGGAACCGCCTCGGCCACGCGGCGGATCAGGGTCCGCGCCTTGCCGGCGGTGCCGACGCCGATGGTGTCGCCGAGCGAAATCTCGTAGCAGCCCATCTCCACCAGGGCGGTGGAGACCTGGGCCACCTTGCCGGGATCGATGTCGCCTTCGTAGGGACAGCCCAACACGCAGGAGACATAGCCGCGCACTCGCATGCCGGCGGCCAGCGCCCCTTCGCAGACCGGCCGGAAGCGCGCCAGGGACTCTTCGATGGAGCAGTTGATGTTGCGCTGGCTGAAGCTCTCCGAGGCCGCACCGAAAACCGCGATCTCCTCGACCCGGCTCTCCAGGGCGCGGGCCAACCCCGTCTCGTTGGGAACCAGCACGGGATAGGCCGTCTCGGGCCGGCGGCTCAGGGATGCCAGCACCTCGGCCGTATCGGTCATCTGCGGCACCCACTTCGGGCTGACGAAGGCGCCGGCTTCGACCGCCGGCAGGCCGGCGGCGGCCAGCCGCTCGATCAGCTCCACCTTCACCGCGGTCGGCACCAGGGCGGTCTCGTTCTGCAGTCCGTCGCGCGGTCCCACCTCAACGACGCGGATTGCTGTCGCAGTCACGATGCCGCCTCCTCCACCACAGCCGGCGCGAACTCGAGCAGCTCGACGCCTTCCTCGACCAGATCGCCGGCGGCGTAGCGCAGCGCCGCGATCCGACCGTCCGCCGGCGCCGAGAGGGTATGTTCCATCTTCATGGCCTCGAGCACGATCAGGGGCTGGCCGGCCGTCACCTCGGCGCCGGCCTCGACCAGAACCTGCACGACCTTGCCCGGCATCGGCGCCACCAGACGGTCGTCGCGCGTCTCGTCGGCCTCGCCCGCGGCCAGTTGATCGAAGAGCGTCAGATGATGGGCACCGCCATCGCTGAGCAAGGTCAGTTCGCGGCCCTGCCAGACCGCGGTGGCGACCAGCCGCCGCCCGGCCAGATTGGCCTCGATCCGGCCCCCGCCGTCGGCGCGCGGCTCACGAAGCTGGGCGCGCGCCTCGATCACGCGCCCCTCCAGTTCGATCTCGTAGAGACCATCCGGCAGATAGTGGACGACCGCCGCGCGCGGCCCGCCCCCCTCATCTCCGGCCCCGTCGTCGAAGATCAGGCGCCGGTGCGTACCGGCGTTGAGCCGCCAGCCGTCGGTGCTCCACCAGGGCGAATGGGGGTCGCTGGAGGCCGCGGCCGCCCGGCGCGCCTCCTGGGCGCGCGCCAGCAACTCGGCCAGACAGGCCAGCGCCAGCAGGTCGTCGGAGGCGGCGCTCCGCTCGGGCTGCAAGGCCTCGGCGTGCTTGCCGATGAAGCCGGTGTCGAAATCGGCGTCGGCGAAGGCCGAATGCGCGGCGAGCCGCTGCAGAAACGCCAGGTTCGTGGTGGTCCCGACCACCTCGGTCAGCGCCAACGCGCCGGACAGCCGGCGCAAGGCGGCGGCGCGCGTCGAATCCCAGACGATCAACTTGGCGATCATCGGGTCGTAGTGCACCGAGATCTCATCGCCCTCGCCCACGCCGGCATCGACCCGAAGATGTGGAGACTCTTCGGGAAAGCGCAGATGCGTCAGGCGGCCGGTGGCGGGCAGGAAATCGCGCGCCGGATCCTCGGCGTAAAGGCGCACCTCGAAGGCATGGCCGGTCAGGCGGACCTCCTCCTGCGTCAGCGGCAGGAGCTCGCCCGCGGCCACCTTGAGCTGCCACTCGACCAGATCCTGGCCGGTGATCATCTCCGTCACCGGATGCTCGACCTGCAGGCGGGTGTTCATCTCCATGAAGAAGAAGTCCTCGCCCTCGGCGATGAACTCCACCGTCCCGGCACCGACGTAACCGATCGCGGCGGCGGCGGCCTTGGCCGCCTCTCCCATCTCCAGACGGCGCTCCGGCGTCATGCCGGGGGCCGGCGCCTCCTCGATCACCTTCTGGTGGCGGCGCTGGATCGAGCAGTCGCGCTCTCCCAAATGCAGAACGTTGCCCTGGCTGTCGGCGAAGACCTGCAGCTCGATGTGGCGCGGCTTGGTCAGGTACTTCTCGATCAGGACACGGTCGTCGGCGAAGGAGGCCGAGGCTTCGCGCTTGGCGGAGGTCAGTGCCGCCTCGAAGTCGTCCGGCCGCTCGACGACGCGCATGCCCTTGCCGCCGCCGCCGGCCGAGGCCTTGATCAGAACGGGATAGCCGATCCGCTGCGCCTGCGCCGCCAGCAGGTCCTGCGCCTGGTCGCTGCCGTGATAGCCGGGGACCAGCGGCACGCCGGCCTTTTCCATGATCGTCTTGGCCTCGGACTTGGAGCCCATGGCCCGGATCGCGGCCGGCGGGGGCC
This sequence comes from Algihabitans albus, assembly GCF_003572205.1. NCBI lineage: Bacteria > Pseudomonadati > Pseudomonadota > Alphaproteobacteria > Rhodospirillales > Rhodovibrionaceae > Algihabitans > Algihabitans albus. The sequence continues at coordinate 535,654 of NZ_QXNY01000006.1, read as the reverse complement.
CGACGAAGACCAGTCCGGCGCGGGCGCAGGCCTCGGCGAAGCCGGCATTCTCCGAGAGAAATCCGTAGCCGGGGTGAACCGCCTCCGCCCCGCTGCGTGCCGCCGCCTCCAGCAACGCCTCGACATTCAGGTAGCTCTCGCGCGCCGGCGCCGGCCCAAGGCGATGGGCCTCGTCGGACAGCAGGACGTGGGGCGCCTGGGCGTCGGCATCGGAATAGACCGCGATGCAGCGCAGCCCCATGCGGCGCGCCGTCCGCTGGATACGGCAGGCGATCTCGCCGCGGTTGGCGATCAGCAGCGAGGCGAACATCTCAACTCCTCATGGGATCTTACAAGAATCCTTAGTCTTCAACCGAACGGCGCCCGCGCGGGGTGATGATCTCGCCCAGCTTGGCGTAGTTCTCGCGCCGGTAGTCTTCCACGATCACGGTGGCGCTGTCGCCGGCTCCTAGCGCCCCGAGCACGATGCCAGCAAGCTGCAGGGAGGCTTCGATGGTTTCCGGCACCACCGCCGTCGCCCCCTGCGCTTCCAGTTCGTCGCGGTGACCGAGATCGCGCGCCCGCACGAAGATCGGGATCTCCGGCGCCCGCTCGCGCAGCGCCGCCACCGTATGGCTCGCGGCCTCGGGGTTGTCCAGGGTGATCACGGCCGCCTTGGCCCGCTCCAGCCCGGCGGTGTGGAGCACGTCGACCTGGCTGGCGTCGCCGTAATAGACGGGCAGATCCAGGCCGCGGCAGCGGCGCACCCGGTCGTGGTCCAGATCCAGGCCGACATAGGGAACGTGAGCCTCGGCGAGGACCTGCGCGATGGTCTGGCCGACCCGGCCGAAGCCGGCGATCACCACATGGTCCTGCAGATCCTCCACCTCCTCGGCGATGTCGGGCAGACCGCCGCTCGCGGCCTGACGCTGCGCGATCCGATGCGACAGGCGCTGCCCGGCCCAGGCGGAGAGCGGCGTCAGCACCATGGTCATCGCCACCACGGCCAGGGCGAGCTGGCCGGTCACCGGCGGCACCACGCCGACCACCATGCCGCCGCCGACCAGCACGAAACCGAACTCGCCGCCCTGGGCCAGCAGCGGGCCGACCCGCGCGGCGATCTCGTCCGGCAGGCCGAAGGCCCGGCAGAGACCGTAGATCACCAGGGCCTTGCCGAGCATCAGCGCCACCACCGCCAGCGCCACCGTGACGGCATGCTCCGCGATCAAGCCAAGGTCGATCTGCAGCCCCACCGCCATGAAGAAGAGACCGAGCAGCAGGCCCCGGAAGGGCCGGATGTCCGCCTCGACCTGATGCCGGTACTCGGTGCCCGACAGCAGCAGCCCGGCCAGGAAGGCGCCGAGCGCCATGGAGACGCCGGCCAGCACCATGAGGTAGCCGGTGCCCAGCAGGACCAGGAGCGTGGTGGCGACGAAAAGTTCCGTGCTGCGGGTCTGAGCCACGACCCGGTAGACCGGGCGCAGCAGGAAGCGGCCGGCGAGCAGCGTCAGCCCCACCGCCGCCGTCGCCTTGACCGCCGCCAGGCCGAGCGCGAGAAGGACGCTGGAGCCTTCGGCGCCCAGCAGCGGCACCAGAGCCAGCAGCGGTACGATCGCCAGGTCCTGCAGCAGCAGGATGGAGAAGGCCACCCGCCCGAAGCGGGCCGCCAGCTCGCCCCGCTCCACCAGCATCTGCAGCACGAAAGCCGTGGAAGAGAGCGCGAGCCCGCCGCCGATCACCAGGGCGGCCGCCGGTGGCTGGCCGAACGCGATCAGAACGAGGGCGATCGCGGCCGCCGTCACCACCACCTGGGTCGTCCCCAATCCGAAGACATAGCGCTTCAGGACCTTCAGGCGCTCGACGGAGAGTTCCAGGCCAATGGCGAAGAGCAGGAAGACGATGCCGAACTCGGCCAGGATCAGGATCGACTCGGTCTCTTCGATCAGGCCCAGGAGCGAGGGGCCGATCACCACGCCTGCGGCGAGGTAACCGAGCACGGGGCTGGAACGGAGCTGGCGCGCCAGCGGTACGATCACCACTGCGGCAAGCAGAAAGTAGAGAATATCCTGCAGGTAGCTGAGGTCGTGCTCGTGCATAGCGGCTCAGGACTGAGTGGCGCCCGTGGACTCGGCGCATCGGGAACGGCGGCAGTCTAGCCGTCCCACTGCTGCATTGCACTCAACCTGCGGAGGGGCGCCCTAGCTTTTACGCTCGGTCACCACCAGGGCGACACCCAGGACCGCGACGACCATGCCGGCCAGCGCCAGCGGTCCCAGCCGCTCGTCGAAGAGGAAGAAGGCGACCAGGGCCGTCACCGGCGGCACGAGATAGAAGAGACTGGCGACGCGCGAAGCCTCGCCGAGCCGGATCAGCATCATCAGCAGGCTGACCGCGCCGACCGAGAGCACCAGCACCAGCCAGCCCAGCGCGATCACCAGGTCGAGGTGCCAGACGACGCGGTTGGTCTCGAAGATCAGCGCCAGGGCGCCGATGGCCAGCCCGGCCGCCGCATACTGCACGACCGCGCCGGCCCGCAGGTCGACCTCGGCGCAGAAGCGCTTCTGGTAGACCACGCCGACGGTGATCGAGAACAGAGCGACCAGCGCGCAGACGACGGCATCCAGTCCGAAACCGGAGAAGAGCGTGCCGGAGTCCGAGGGCGCCAGCTTGCCGGAGAGGACCAGCGCGACTCCGGCCAGCCCCAGGACCAGGCCGGCGATCTGCCGGCGCGTGACCCGCTCGCCGAGCAGCGGCCCGACCAGCGCCGCCGTCAGCAGCGGCTGCAGCGACACGATCAGCGCGGAGAGCCCCGCCGACATGCCGAGCGAGATGGCGACGAAGACGCCGCCCAGATAGCCGCCGTGGATCAGGAGTCCGACGACCGCGACATGCCCCGTCGTGCTCAGCTTCGGCCAGACCGCGCCGAGCAGGACGGCCGCCGGCGCCATGATCGCCACCACCAGCGCGAAGCGCAGGGCCAGGAAGGTCAGCGGCTCGACATAGGGCAACCCGAGCTTGGCCCCGATGAAGCCCGTCGCCCAAAGGCAGACGAAGGTCGCCGGCGCCAGCTTCGCCGCGAGGGCGAAGGAGTGGGAGGCTGTTTTCGACGGACTGCTCATGGCCGAAGCGCTACCACGCAGGGCCGCTCAAGGCACCCGGTCGCGCCGCATAACGCCTATGACGCAAGAGCGGCAGAGTCAGCCGGAAGATGGGTCGAAACGTCAGCCGCCCAGCTTTTCGCGCAGCAGCTTGTTGACCAGGCCGGGGTTGGCCTTGCCCTGGCTCGCCTTCATCACCTGGCCGACGAACCAGCCGAGGACCTTGGGGTTGCCCTCGAGGGCCTGCTGGGCCTGCTCGGGGTTGTCGGCGATCACCTGAGCCACGATCGCCTCCAGTGCGCCGCTGTCGGTGATCTGCTTCAAGCCCTTGGCCTCGACGATCTCGGCGGCGGACTTGCCAGTCTCCCACATGACCTCGAAGACCTCCTTCGCGATCCGGCCGGAGATGGTGTCGTCGGCGATCAGGTCGAGCAGGCCGCCCAGCTTGGCCGCATCGACCGGCGCATCCGCGAGCCCGGCGCCGGAGGCGTTGAGGGCGCCGAAGTAGTTCACCGTGACCCAGTTGGCGGCGATCTTGGGATCGCGCCGTCCCTTGGGACCGGCCTCCACCACCGACTCGTAGAAGTCGGCGTTGGCCTTCTCGGCGACCAGCACGGCCGCGTCATAGGCGCTGAGGCCGTAGTCCTCGATGAAGCGGCGCTTCTTGGCGTCGGGCAGCTCCGGCAGGCCCGCCCGCACCTCCTCCACCCAGGCCGGGTCGAGCTCCAGCGGCAGCAGGTCCGGGTCGGGGAAGTAGCGGTAGTCGTGCGCCTCCTCCTTCGAGCGCATCGCGCGGGTCTCGCCGCTGCGATGGTCGAACAGGCGCGTCTCCTGCACGATGCTGCCGCCGCCTTCGACCACCTCGATCTGGCGCCGCGTCTCGATCTCGATGGCCTGCTGCACGTAGCGGATGGAATTGACGTTCTTGGTCTCGGTGCGCGTGCCCAGCGGGTCGCCCGGACGGCGCACCGAGAGGTTCACGTCGCAGCGCATGGAGCCCTCGTCCATGTTGCCGTCGCAGGTGCCGAGATAGCGCAGGATCGAGCGCAGCTTGCGCAGGTAGGCGCCAGCTTCGGCGGCCGAGCGCAGGTCGGGCTTGGAGACGATCTCCATCAGCGCCACGCCGGCCCGGTTGAGGTCGACGAAGGTCTTGTAGGGATCCTGGTCGTGCAGCGACTTGCCGGCGTCCTGCTCCAGATGCAGGCGCTCGATCCCGACCTCCCGGGTCGCGCCCTCCTCCAAGTCGAGCAGGATGGTCCCCTCGCCGACGATGGGATGGGCGTACTGGCTGATCTGATAGCCGGCCGGCAGGTCCGGATAGAAGTAATTCTTCCGCTCGAAGACCGAGAGGTGGTTGATCCTGGCGTTCAGCCCCAGGCCGGTGCGGATCGCCTGCTCGACGCAGACCCGGTTGAGCACCGGCAGCATGCCGGGCAGGGCCGCATCGACCAGCGACACCTGGCTGTTCGGCTCCGCCCCGAAGGCGGTGGAGGCTCCGGAAAAGAGCTTGGAGTGAGAGATCACCTGGGCATGCACCTCCAGGCCGATCACCACTTCCCAGGTCCCCGTGTCACCCTCGATCAGGGTCATCGCGCGCTCATCCTCTTATCCATCACGCTTCCCGTCCCGCTGCTCACGGCCCGATCCCTAGGCCGCCAGGAAACTCGGCAAGCTGTCGAAACCGGCCGCCGTCTCCAGCACGCCGGCGGCGCGCAGCAGCGTCTCCTCGTCGAAGGCGCGGCCGATCAGCTGCAGGCCGAGCGGCAAGCCCTCGTCGGACGGGCCCGCCGGCAGGGAGATGCCGGGCAGTCCCGCCAGCGAAGCGGGGACGGTGAAGACGTCGTTCAGGTACATCGCCAGCGGATCGTCCATCTTCTCGCCCATGGCGAAGGCGGCGGAGGGCGCGGTCGGCGTCAGCAGCAGGTCGACCTCGTTGAAGGACTCGGTGAAGTCGCGGGCGATCAGGCTGCGCACCTGGCGGGCCTTGTTGTAGTAGGCGTCGTAGTAGCCTGCGGAGAGCACGTAGGTGCCGATCAGCAGGCGCCGTTTGACCTCGGCGCCGAAGCCGGCGGCGCGGGTGGACTCGTAGAGGTCGGTCAGGGTGCCGTCGCCGGGCTCGCGCAGGCCGTAGCGCACACCGTCGTAGCGCGCGAGGTTGGAGGAGGCCTCGGCCGGCGCGATAATGTAGTAGGTCGGAAGGGCGTACTTCGTGTGCGGCAGGCTGACCTCGCGCAGCTCGGCGCCGGCCGCCGTCAGCCAGTCCATGCCCTGTTGCCAGAGCCGGTCGATCTCGGGCGGCATGCCCTCGACCCGGTACTCCTTCGGCACGCCGATGCGCAGGCCCTTGACCTCGCCCGTCAGCGCCGCCTCGTAGTCCGGGACGCCGCGGTCGACGGAGGTCGAGTCCTTGGGATCGTAGCTGGCCATGGCGCGCAGCATCAGCGCCGCGTCGCGCACGCTGCGGGTCATGGGCCCAGGCTGGTCGAGCGAGGAGGCGAAGGCGACGACGCCCCAGCGCGAGCAGCGTCCGTAGGTCGGCTTGAGGCCGACGACCCCGGCGAAGGCCGCCGGCTGGCGGATCGAGCCGCCGGTGTCCGTGCCGGTCGCCGCCAGCGCGCAACGCGCGGCCACGGCGGCGGCCGAACCGCCGGAGGAGCCGCCGGGTACCAGCTTCTGATTGCTGCCCGCGCGATGCCAGGGATTCTCGACCCCGCCGAAGTGGCTGGTCATGTTGGAGGAGCCCATGGCGAACTCGTCCATGTTGGTCTTGCCCAGCAGCACCGCGCCCTCGCGCCAGAGATTGGCGGTGACGGTCGCCTCGTAGGTCGGCACGAACCCCTCGAGGATGTGGCTGGAGGCCGTGGTCTGCACGCCCTCGGTACAGAAGAGGTCTTTGATCGCCAGCGGCAGGCCGTCGAGCAGCCCCACCTCGCCTTTCGCGCGGCGCGCGTCGGAGGCCTCGGCCATGGCCAGGGCTTTCTCCGGCGTCTCGGTGACAAAGGCGTTGAGCGGACGGGCCGCCTCGACCGCGGCGATATGCGCCTCGGTCAGCTCCTTGGCGGAGAGCGACTTCCTGGTCAGCAGGTCGCGCGCTTCGGAAAGCTCCATGCGAGTCAGATCGCTCATTCCACCACCTTCGGCACCACGAAGAAGCCATGCGCCGCCTCCGGCGCGTTGCGCAGGACGTCGTCCGGCTTGCCGCCGTCGGTCATCGCGTCGGCCCGCAGCGGCAGGCGCATCTCGACCACCGAGGTCATGGGCCGCACGCCCTCGGTGTCCACCTGCCCCAACTGCTCGACCCAGTCGAGGATGTTGCTCAGCTCGCCGACCAGCGACTCGGCTTCCGCCTCGTCGATCTTGATGCGCGCGAGCTTGGCGATGCCGTGAACCGTGGCCTTGTCGATCGCCATGGGAAGAAAACGCCTCGCTTCGGATAAGGAGTTCAGACCGCTTCGCCGGAGACCGCAGGCTCCGCGAAAGCGCGGCGGAAGCTAGCACCGGCTCGGCAGGCTCACAAGGCGGCGAGCGAGAAGAAAGCGCGGACAGGGGCTGGTATCGCAACCCTTGCGACGGCTTGTGCTCCGGCGGTCCCCCGCTTACTGATCGGCTGCATGACCCTGCTCGACCTGCACGATCTGCCGGAGCGGCTGCCGGCCCGCGCCCGCCTGCTCGGCCTGGACCTGGGCAGCAAGACCATCGGTCTCGCGATCTCGGACGGCGACCGCAAGCTGGCCTCGCCCCTGGAGACCCTGCGCCGGGCCAAGTTCACGGCGGATGCCGAGGCGCTGAAGCGCGTCCTGGAAGAGCGGCGGGTCGGTGGCCTGATCCTCGGCCTGCCGGTCAACATGGACGGCAGCGAGGGCCCGCGCGCCCAGTCGACCCGGCAGTTCGCCCGCAACCTGATCGAGCTCGCCGGCCTGGATCTGCCCATCGCCTTCTGGGACGAGCGCCTCTCGACCGCCGCCGTCCAGCGGCTGCTGATCGACGAGGCGGACATGACCCGCAAGCGGCGGGCAGAGGTCGTGGACAAGATGGCCGCCGCCTATATCCTGCAGGGCGCGCTGGACGCGCTGGCGTACGGCCGGCCCGGCGGTCCTGCCGAGGGTGCGGGAGATCCGGCGTGACCGTCATAGCGCTGGTCATCCTGCCGGTCTTCCTGCTGATCTTCCTCGGCTGGCTGCTGCGCCGGCGGCAGTTTCCCGGCGAGGGGTTCTGGGCGCCGGCGGAGCGGCTGACCTACTTCTGCTTCTTCCCGGTCCTGCTGGCCACGACCCTGGCGCGCGCCGACTTCAGCGAGCTGGAGGTGCTGCCCATGGCCGGCGCCATCGTCGCCGCGATCCTGGTCATGACCCTGGCGCTGCTGCTGGCGCGACCCCTGCTCGAGTCCCGGTTCGGCCTGGGCGGTCCCGGCTTCACCAGCCTCTATCAAGGGGCCGTGCGCATGAACACCTACATCGGTCTCGCCGTGGCCTTCGGTGTCGCGGGCGAGGCCGGCGTCGCGGCGGCGGCCGTGGCCGTGGCCGCCATCGTGCCGCTGGTGAACCTGCTCTGCGTCAGCTTCCTGGCCCGCTTCGGCACGGCGGCCCAGCCGACCCCGAGCGGCCTGATCAAACAGGTCGCGACCAACCCGCTGATTCTCGGCTGCGCGGCCGGCGGCCTGCTCAACGTGACGGGCATCGGGCTGCCGCCGGTGCTGGGCGAGACCCTGCTGATCCTCGGCAGCGCCGCCCTGCCCCTCGGCCTGCTCTGCGTCGGCGCCGCGCTCGACCTGCAGGCGGCTCGCGCGGCTGGACGTCCGGTCCTGCTGAGCAGCCTGCTCAAGCTGGCGGTCCTGCCGGCCCTGACCTGGGCCGGCTGCTGGCTGCTGGGGGTGGAGGGCACCGCCGCCTTCGTGGCCGTCCTCTTCAACGGCCTGCCGACCGCCACCAGCGCCTACATCCTGGCCCGCCAGCTCGGCGGCGACGCCACGCTGATGGCGAGCCTCATCACCGCGCAGACCCTGCTGGCCATGCTGACCCTGCCCCTGGTGCTGGCGCCGCTGGTGCCGTAAGGCGACTTGACGGCCAGTGGTGCCGTAAGGCGCCTTGACCGCCAGTGGTGCCGTAAGCCGGCTTGACGTTCGACCGCGCGCCACGCCAAAACCGGCGCACCCGCCAATCGTATCCGGACCGACAGACTCATGACCGCCCCGCTAGCAGGCCTGCGCGTTTTCGACCTGACCCGCATTCTCGCCGGTCCGACGGCGACCCAACTGCTCGGCGACCTGGGCGCCGACGTGGTCAAGATCGAACGGCCCGGCCAGGGCGACGACACCCGCAAGTGGGGCCCGCCTTTCGTCAAGGACGCCGAGGGCGGGGACAGCACGACGGCGGCCTACTACCTCTCGGCCAACCGCAACAAGCGCTCCTTGACCATCGACATCGCCACCGAGGAGGGCCAGGCCCTGGCCCGCCGGATCGCGGCGGAGTGCGACATCTTCGTGGAGAACTTCAAGGTCGGCGGGCTGAAGCGCTACGGCCTGGACTACGACAGCATCCGCCAGGTCAAGCCCGACATCCTCTACTGCTCGATCACCGGCTTCGGGCAGACCGGCCCCTACGCCCCGCGCGCCGGCTACGACTACCTGGCCCAAGGCATGGGCGGGATCATGTCGCTGACCGGCGAGCCCGAGGGCGAGCCGATCAAGGTCGGCGTCGGCATCGCCGACATCATGTGCGGCATGTACGCGGTCAGCGCGATCCTGGCCGCCCTGCATCACCGCACGAAGACCGGCGAGGGCCAGCACATCGACTTGGCACTGCTCGACAGCCAGGTGGCCTGGCTCTCCTACGAGGGGCTGAACTACCTGACCAGCGGCCAGGTGCCGAAGCGCCAGGGCAACGAGCATCCCAACATCGTGCCCTACAAGGTGCTGCCCTGCGCCGACGGCTATTTCATCCTGGCCGTGGGCAACGACGGACAGTTCCGCCGCTTCTGCGACTTCGCGGGCCGGCCGGAGCTGGCCGACGACCCGCGCTTCGCCACCAACGCCCTACGGGTCCGGAACCGCGCGGCGCTTTACCCGATTCTGGAGGCCCTGACGCCGGGCAAGACGCTGAACGCCTGGGTCGAGGGCCTCTCCGCCCTGGGCGTACCGAGCGGCGCGGTCAACACCCTCGACCGGGTCTTCGCCGACCCGCAGATCCGGCAGCGAGAGATGCGGATCGAGATGGCCGACGCCGAAACACTGACGGGCCGGATCGCCCTGATCGGCAATCCCATCAAGTTCTCCGGCACTCCGGTGACCTACCGCCACCCGCCGCCCCGCATGGGCCAGCATAGCGACGAACTGCTGAAGGAACTGCTCGACCTGCCCGCCGCCGAGATCGCGCGCCTGCGGGAGAGCGGCGCGATTTAGGGGCCGGCACGATCTAACGCACACAGTCGAGCATCGGGCCGAGCTGGTCGATGCGGGTGCGGATGCGGGCCGCCTGACCGGCGAGGAAGTCGTCGGGCCGGCCGGCGGAGCGCTGCAGGGGATTGGGCAACACGGCGGCCAGCAGGGAGGCTTCCCAGAGGCTCAGGTCGCTGGCGGACTTGCCGAAGTGGGCCTGCGCCGCCGCCTCGGCACCGTAGATGCCGGGGCCGAACTCGACACTGTTGAGATAGAGCTCGACGATCCGGGCTTTCGGCAACAAGACCTCCAGGTAGAGCGTGAGATAGCCCTCCAGCCCCTTGCGGAGCCAGTCGCGCTCCGGCCAGAGGAAAAGGTTCTTGGCGGTCTGCATGGAGACGGTGGAGGCGCCGCGCAGCCGGCCGCCGTCGCGCCAGGTGTCGACCGCCTTGCGCAGTTCGACCAGGTCGAAGCCCCAATGGGTGCAGAAGCGGTTGTCTTCGGCCGCCAGCACCGCCTCGCGCAGCGGCTGGGCGATCTCCGCCAGGGGCACCCAGTCGCGCTGCCAGCCATGGCCTTCGAAGCTGCGAATCACCATCAGCGGCGTCGCCGGCGGCGGCACGGCGCGGTAGAACAGCACCAGGCCAGCCGGCAGAAGCACGACCAGAACCGCCAGCCATCTGAGGGCTTTCCACAGCCTGCGCATGTGAACCGCGACCTACCGCTTGTCAGAGGTGCTGCCGCGGTGCGATAAGCCCCGCTCGATGCAAGACTTCGAAGCCATCGCCCGTCCCGGCTACCGGCACCGCCATCTGCTCGGGATCGAAGGCCTGACCCCGGCGGAGATCGGCTATCTCCTGGATCTCGCGGGTCACTACGCCGTTCAGGATCCGCGGGCGCACAAGCACTCGCCGCTGCTGTCGGGTCATACCGTCATCAACCTCTTCTTCGAGACCTCGACGCGCACGCGCACCTCCTTCGAGTTGGCCGCCAAACGGCTGTCGGCCGATGTGATCAACATGTCGGTTGCCTGGTCTTCGATCAAGAAAGGGGAAACCCTGATCGATACGGCGATGACCCTGAACGCCATGCACCCCGACGCGCTGATCGTACGCCATCCAGACTCCGGCGCCGTCAAGCTGTTGAGCGAGAAAGTGAACTGCTCGGTCATCAACGCCGGCGACGGCAGCCACGAACACCCGACCCAGGCCCTGCTCGACGCGCTCACCATCCGCCGCCGCAAGGGCAAGCTGGCGGGCCTTACCGTCGCGATCTGCGGCGACATCATGCACAGCCGGGTGGCACGCTCCAACCTGCACCTGCTGACCACCATGGGGGCCAGGGTGCGGGTCATCGCGCCGCCGACCCTGATGCCCTCCGGCATCGAACGGCTGGGGGTCGAGGCCTACATGGACATGCGCGCCGGGCTGCGCGACGTCGACATCGTGATGATGCTGCGCCTGCAGACCGAACGCATGCAGGGCTCCTACGTGCCCTCGATCCGCGAGTACTTCCGCTTCTACGGCCTGGACCGGGACAAGCTCGCTCTGGCCAAGCCGGACGCGCTGATCATGCATCCCGGCCCGATGAACCGCGGCGTCGAGATCGACAGCGAGGTCGCCGACGACATCGACCGCTCGCTGATCCAGGACCAGGTCGAGATGGGCGTCGCCGTGCGCATGGCCTGTCTCGAGGCCCTGACCGCCAGCCTGCGTGCTCCGACGGAGGTGCCCTAGCCATGGCGACGCGCAGCGAAAGCGGACCCACCGTCTATCTCAACGCCCGCCTGCTCGACCCGCGCAGCGGCCTGGACGTGCAAGGTGCCCTCTTCGCCGACAAGGGCGTGATCCAGGACCTCGGGCCGCGCCTCTTCAACGATGGCGTGCCGGAGGGGGTCGAGGTCGTCGACTGCGCGGGCGCCTGCCTGGCGCCGGGGCTGGTCGACATGCGCGTGCAGCTCGGCGAACCGGGCCACGAGCACAAGGAAACCATCCAGACCGCCAGCAAGGCGGCGGCGGCCGGCGGCATCACGTCCATGGTGGCGCTGCCGAACACCGACCCGGTGGTGGACGACGTCGCCGGGATCGAGTTCATCGCCCGCCGCGCCCGCGAGGAAAAGCTGGTCAAGGTCTACGGCTACGGCGCCGTCACACGGCGGCTGGAGGGCCGCGAACTGGTCGAGATCGGCCTGCTGAGCGAGTACGGGGCGCTGGGCTTCACCGACGGCCTGCAGGCGGTGGCCGACGCCCAGGTGATGCGCCGCGCGCTCAGCTACTCGCGCACCGTGGACACGGTGATCCTGCAGCACCCGCAGGAGCCCAGCCTAGCCGGAGGCGTGATGAACTCCGGTGAACTGGCGACCCGCCTGGGGCTGGCCGGCAACCATCCGCTGAACGAAGTCATCATGATCGAACGCGACCTGCGCCTGGTCGAGATGACGGGCGGGCGCTACCACGTGGCCAACGTGACCTGCGCGGAGTCGGTCGAGGTCGTGCGCCGCGCCAAGGCGCGCGGACTCCCGGTCACGGCCAGCACGGCCCCGCACTACATGATCCTCAACGAGACCGCCGTCGGGGATTACCGCACCTTCGCCAAGGTCACGCCGCCTCTGCGCAGCGAAGCCGACCGCGAGGCGGTCGCCGCGGGCGTCGCCGACGGCACCATCGACGCTCTCGCGAGCGACCACACACCGCACGACCAGGACGCCAAACGGCTGCCCTTCAGCCTGGCGGAGCCCGGCATCGTCGGACTAGAGACGCTGCTGCCGCTGTCGCTGGCGCTGGTGCACAACGGCCGCATGAGCCTGCTCGAGCTGTTGCGGCGCCTGACGGAAGGGCCGGCGGAAATCCTGAAGGGCCGCGCCGACCTGACCCCCGGTCTGCCTTGCGACATCGTGATCTTCGACCCCGAGCGTCCGGCGACGATCGACCCGGACCGGTTCCGGTCGAAGTCCAAGAACTCGCCCTTCGAGGCGCACATGGTTCAGGGTGTCGTGCTGCGCAGCGTCGTCGACGGCCGCAGCATCTTCGCCCTGGACAGCGGCCGCCGGGCGGCCTGAGGTCTCTCGATGCCCGATCCGATCTCCTGGGACTTCGCCTGGCCCTATCTGTCGGCCGCGCTGGTCGGCGGCTACCTGCTGGGCTCGATCCCCTTCGGTCTGGTGCTGACCCGCCTCTCCGGTCTCGGCGACCTGCGGAAGATCGGCTCGCGGAGTATCGGCGCGACCAATGTCCTGCGCACCGGCCGCAAGGATCTGGCCTTCCTGACGATGCTGCTCGACGGCGGCAAGGGCGCCGCGGCGGCCGGACTCGCCTGGTACGTCGGCGGGCCGGACCCCATGCTGGTGGCCGGCCTCGGTGCCGTGCTGGGTCACAACTTCCCCGTCTGGCTCGGCTTTCGCGGCGGCAAGGGGGTGGCGACCTCGATCGCGGTGCTGCTGGCCGTCGCCTGGCCGGCGGCGCTGGCACTCTGCGCCACTTGGCTGCTGGTGGCCGCCGTCACGCGCTACTCCTCGCTGGCCGCGCTGGTGAGCTTCCTCCTCTCGCCGGCCTATGCCTGGTTCCTGATCGGCGATCTGCAGCGGGTCGAGTTCGCCGCCCTGCTGGCCGGCCTGGTGGTGCTCCGCCACACCAGCAACATCGGGCGGCTGCTGCGCGGCGAAGAGAGCAAGATCGGTGCCTCCGGCAGGAGTAGCGACGGCAACGAATAGAGGTTGACGGGCGGCCTTGCTCAACCAAAAGTCGGGCGCCATGAGCCCGACTGCCCAATCTCTCACCGACGGCGAACGACTCGACTGGCTGCGCCTGAGCCGCAGCGAGAACGTCGGCCCGATCACCTTCCGCCTGCTGCTCGAGCGCTTCGGCAGCGCCACGGCGGCCCTGGAGGCCTTGCCGGAGCTCGCCAAGCGCGGCGGCCAGGCGAGACCGATCCGCGTCTGCCCCGCCGCGACCGCCGAGCGCGAACTTGCCGACCTCGCCAGGTTGGAGGCCCGCACCATCGCGCTCTGCGAACCCGACTATCCTCAGGCCTTGGCCGCCGCCGACGACGCCCCACCCTTGGTCGTCCTGCGCGGGCAGGCGCAACTTCTGCGGCGCCCGGCCGTGGCCATCGTCGGTGCGCGCAACGCCTCCGCCAATGGACGGACGCTGGCCAAAGGCATCGCCGGCGACCTGGCCCGGGCCGGGTATCTGGTGGTGTCCGGCTTCGCGCGCGGCATCGACACGGCAGCGCACGAAGGCGCCCTGACGCCCGGACCGGGAGCCGGCGAAGCCGGAGCCGGCACCTTGGCCGTGCTGGCCGGCGGGGTTGACATTATCTACCCAGCGGAGAACGGGCGCCTCTACGACCGGCTGCTGACGGAGGGCGCGCTGCTGTCGGAGATGCCGCCTGGCCGCGAGCCTCAGGGCCGTCACTTCCCGCGGCGCAACCGGATCATCGCCGGGCTGTCGCTCGGCGTCGTGGTGGTCGAAGCGGCCCTGCGCTCGGGCTCACTGCACACGGCCCGCCTGGCCGCCGACTACGGCCGCGACGTCATGGCCGTACCGGGTTCGCCGCTCGACCCGCGCGCCAAAGGCTGCAACGGTCTTCTGCGTCAGGGCGCCACGCTGATCGAGTCGGCGGCCGACGTTCTGGAGGCCCTGGCCGGCAGCACCGAGTCCTTCGCCGAAGCCCCAAACGCCAGATTCGAGGCCGCCCCCATGGTGATGCCCTCTTCGCAAGAGCAGCTACAAGCCACTGATAAAATTATGGAATTGCTGTCACCTTCACCGATCTCAGTTGACGAACTGATACGCCAGTGCCAATTGTCAGCCGCGCTGGTCGGGACCGTACTCCTGGAATTGGAGTTGGCCGGCCGCCTCGAACGCACCCCCGGTAACCGCGTCGCGCTGATCGCCTGACCATCGCGTTCCGCCGGGAAAAGCGTCGCATAAAAAGGGCGCCAGCTAGGACGGACCTGCGAATGCATCTTGTTGTCGTCGAATCCCCGGCCAAGGCCAAAACCATCGAGCGCTACCTGGGCGGAGACTATCGGGTGCTCGCCAGCTACGGTCATGTCCGCGACCTGCCGCCGAAGGACGGATCGGTCAGGCCGGACGAAGACTTCGCGATGGACTGGGCGGTCGACGACCGCGGCGACAAACGCATCAAAGAAATCGCACGGGAGTTGAAGGGCGCCGATCAGCTCTATCTGGCCACCGACCCGGACCGCGAAGGCGAAGCGATTTCCTGGCACATCATCGAAGAGCTGAACCGCCGCCGCGCTCTCAACGGCAAGCCGGTCAAGCGCGTTGTCTTCAACGAGATCACCAAGCGCGCCGTGCAGGATGCCTTCAAGCATCCCCGCGAGCTGGACCGCCCGCTCGTCGAAGCCTATCTGGCGCGCCGGGCCCTCGACTATCTCGTCGGATTCACCCTCTCGCCCGTGCTCTGGCGCAAGCTGCCCGGCAGCCGCTCGGCGGGACGCGTGCAGTCGGTCGCCCTGCGTCTGGTCTGCGAGCGCGAAGCGGAGATCGAGGCCTTCCGCGCTCAGGAATACTGGACGGTGACAGCGACCCTGGACGCGCTGGAAACCGCAGCCTTCGACGCCCGGCTGACCCATCTGCGCGGCGACAAGCTCGACAAGTTCGACCTCAATGGCGAAGCCAAGGCGCTGGACGCGGTCGCCCTGCTGGAAAGTGCCGCGCGTTTCACCGTCGAGAGCGTCGAGACCAAACGCAGCAAGCGCCACCCTCAGCCGCCTTTCACCACCTCGACCCTGCAGCAGGAGGCTTCGCGCAAGCTGGGCTTCGGCACGACCCGGACCATGCGGGTGGCGCAGAAGCTCTACGAGGGCATCGACGTGGGCGGCGAGACGGCCGGCCTGATCACCTACATGCGGACCGACGGCGTCGGCATGTCCAACGAGGCGATCACCGCGGCGCGCGAGCTGATCGCCGGCAGCTATGGCGACCCCTACCTGCCGGACCAGGCCCGTGTCTACAAGACCAAGGCCAAGAACGCGCAGGAAGCCCACGAGGCGATCCGACCGACCGACCTCAAGCGACTGCCGAAGAACATTCGCAGCCAGCTCGGCGAGGACGAAGCCCGGCTTTACGACCTGATCTGGAAGCGCGCGCTGGCCAGCCAGATGGAGTCGGCCGAGTTCGACCAGATGACGGCCGACATCGACGTCGACGGCACGGCCGCACGCCTGCGCGCCACCGGGTCGGTTCAGGTCTTCGACGGCTTTCTGACACTCTACCAGGAAGGCCGGGACGACCCCGACGACGAGGATGGCGACGGCAGGCGCCTGCCGCCGCTCGCCAAGGGCCAGGACCTCAACCGCAAGGCCATCACGCCGCAGCAGCACTTCACCCAGCCGCCGCCCCGCTTCAGCGAGGCCAGCCTGGTCAAACGGATGGAGGAGCTGGGCATCGGCCGGCCCTCGACCTACGCCTCGATCCTGCAGGTGCTGCAGGACCGCGACTACGTCCGGCTCGAGAAGAAGCGCTTCCTGCCCGAGGATCGCGGCCGCATCGTCACCGCCTTCCTGACCGCCTTTTTCCGTCGCTACGTGGAGTACGACTTCACCGCCAGCCTGGAGGAAGACCTCGACCGCATCTCCGCCGGCGACAGCCGCTACAAGGAGGTGCTGTACCGTTTCTGGGAGGCCTTCAGCCAGGCCATCGACGAGACCAAGGGCCTGCGCATTACCAACGTCATCGATGCGCTGGACGAGGATCTCGGTCCCCATTTCTTCCCGGCCGACCCGGAGAACCCGGATCGCGAGCCGCGCCTCTGCCCGGCCTGCGGCAGCGGCCGTCTGGGTCTGCGGCTCGGCAAGACCGGCGGTTTCATCGGCTGTTCCAATTACCCGGAGTGCCGCTTCACACGCCCGCTGGCGGTTCAGGCCGAGGAGGGCAGCGGCGGCGCCACGCCGGGCGAGGCCGGCCCCCAGCGCCTCGGCGAAGATCCCGAGAGCGGCCAGGAGGTCAGCCTGCGAAAGGGTCCCTACGGCCACTACGTGCAGCTCGGCGAACAGGGCGAGGACAAATCCGTCAAGCCCAAGCGCACCTCGCTGCCTAAGGGGCTGGCTTTGGACGACGTCGATCTGAAGGTCGCGCTCGGGCTGCTTGCCCTGCCGCGCAGTCTGGGCAGCCACGACGGCGAGGAGATCACGGCCGGAATCGGCCGCTACGGCCCCTACGTGCGCAAGGCCAACACCTACAAGTCGATCCCGGCCGACGAAGACGTCCTGGTCATCGGCCTCAACCGCGCCGTCGACCTGTTGGCGCAGGCGAAGGGCGGTGGTGCCGCCGCGCTGAAGACGCTGGGCGAGCATCCAAGCGATAGCAAGCCGGTAACCCTGCACGAGGGCCGCTACGGCCCCTACGTCAAGCACGGCCGCCTCAACGCCTCCCTGCCGAAGGACCTGGGCATCGAGAGCATCGACCTCGCAGGAGCGATGGAGCTGCTCGCCAAGCAGGCGGAGAAGAAAGGCGACAAGAAGGCGCCGGCCAAGAAGGCGACCGCCAAGCAGAGTTCGGCGAAAAAGACCCCCGCGAAGAAGACTGCGACCAAAAAGACGGCGGCGAAAAAGGCAGCAACGAAAAAGACAGCCGACGCATAGAGCGAATTGCGATCTGGCTGAGGTTATCGCCCTAGCCCTCTTTCCCTGGCCGCATCGCGATTGTCGGTTTGCGCCAGGCGAACTTCGCGACGGCGTCGTCCAGCGGCGTGCCGGCGAGGGAGTTCGTGTAGTTGCTCGTGACCTTGATGGCCAAACCGAGCACGACCTCGAGCGCCTGTTCCTCGCCGTAGCCGGCCTCCAGGAAAGCCTTCAGGTCGCTTTCGCTGATGTTGCCCCGGTTGTGGATCAGTTGGCGTGCAAAGACGCGCAGCGCCTCCAGCTTCGGCGTCGCGAGCGGTTTGCCGGCACGCAGGGCCTCGATATCCACGGCTGCCATCCCCGCCTGTTCGGCGAGATAGCTGTGCCAGGGCACGCAGTAGGCGCAGTCGTTCTCGAAGTTGGCGGTCTGGTAGACGACCTGCCGTTCGACCGGCGAAAGCGACGTCCTATCGAACAGCTCCCAGAGGGCGCTGTAGGCGGCCAGGAGAGCCGGCGCGTTCGCCATGACCCGCTCCAGATTGGGGATCATCCCGAAGCTGCGGCGCGTCGCCGACAGGGCTTCGCGCGCAGCTTCCGGTGCACTGGTTTCATCGTGCAAGGCAAAGAGCTGACCCATCGTCGTTCCCTTCATGATTATCTATTCATAAATTTGGCGGTCTTTTGTCGAGCAGAGGTGTCGCGTCGCTAGCCAACGACGGTCGTCAGGAAGGCCGCGATGCTGGCTTCGGCACGCTGCGCCTGGCCCGAGGCGCGTGCATGCAGCAGGGCCCCGTCGCCCAGGACCACCGCGCAGTCGGCGAGGGCTTGCGGCGCGGCCTCGGTTCGCAGCTCGCCGGCCGCGCGGGCACGAGAGAAGGCCTCTTCGAAGGCAGCGGTCAGCCGGTCGGTGGCCGCCTCGACAATGTCGGCCAGGGCTTCGTCCCGCCGCCCGACCTCGCCGGCCGTGTTGACCAGCAAGCACCCGCGCCGCGCCTCGTTGCGCGCATCCTCGAGCCAGAGGGCAAAGGCGCCCTTGATGCCGGCCGCCGGAGATCCGGGCGCCGTCAGGCAGGCCACCACCTCCTCCACCCGCCGTTCCGCGTAGCGCCGCAGCGCGGCTTCGAAGAGCGCGCGCTTGTCGCCGAAGGCATAGACGAGGCTCTGCCGGTGCAGGCCCGTCGCCCGTTCCAGCACGTCGTAGGTGGCCGCAGACAGGCCGTAACGATGAAAAGCGGTCAGCGCCGCATCCAGCACCGCATCCGGATCGAAGCTCCGAGGCCGGCCGGCGTGAGGAGAGACATCATCCATGCCACATTCATGAACTCGAGTTCATATAATGGCAAGAGACAGCGACCCGACCGGCAAGGAAACCTAGCTCTGGGATTCCGATCCGCTTACTATCCCGGCTCAAGGCGCGCGCGCCGCAAGTAAGGAGCCCCCGTGGCCCGCGAAGACTTTCTGGAGGATTTCCCCGATACGACGGAGATCCTGCGCTACATCGAAGACAGCCCGACTCCCGTGGACAAGCGCGACATCGCCCGCGCCTTCGAGCTGAAGGGCGCCCAGCGCCGGCGTCTGCGCGAGGTGCTGCTGGAGCTGCAGGAACAGGGCAAGCTCGAGGACAAGGGCAAGAAGAAGCTCGCACCGCCCGACCGCTTGCCGCCGGTCGGCGTGGTCGAGGTCGTCGGCCTCGACGAAGACGGCGAGCTGATCGCCAAGCCGGCGAACTGGGCGGAAGAAGACTCCGGCCCTCCGCCGCGCATCTACCTGAGCGCCGGACGGAGCAGCCGCGCCGCCTTGGCCGTCGGCGACCAGGCGCTGGCCAAGCTCGCGCGGGTCGAGGACGGCGTCTACGAGGGCAAGGTCATTCGCCGCATCGGCCGCTCCCCCCGGCGCGTACTCGGCCTCTACGAGATGACCTCCCAGGGCGGCCGGCTGCGCCCGACGGACAAACGCGCCAAGCAGGACTACGTTCTCAATCCGCCGGACGCCGCCGGTGCCAAGCCCGGCGAACTGGTGTTGGCCGAGGTCAAGAGCTACCACCCCCGCATGGGACTGCGCGACGTGCGCGTGGTCGAGCGGCTGGGCAGCCTCGACAACCAGCGCGCGCTCTCCCTGGTCGCCATCCACGAACACGGCCTGCGCACGGCCTTCCCCGAAGAAGCAGAGGCGGAGGCGGAGGCGGCGGTAACCGTCGGTGCCAAGGGCCGCGACAACCTGCGCGATATCCCCCTGGTGACAATCGACGGGGCGGATGCGCGGGACTTCGACGACGCGGTCTACGCCGAGCCCGACGACGAGGCGAAGAATCACGGCGGCTGGCGCCTGCTGGTCGCGATCGCCGACGTCGCCCACTACGTTCAGCCTGACAGCGCCCTGGACCGCGAAGCGCGGGCACGCGGCAACTCGGCCTACTTCCCGGACCGGGTGGTGCCGATGCTGCCGGAGGCGCTGTCCAACGGCTGGTGCTCCCTGCGCCCCAAGGAGGACCGTGGCTGCCTGGCGGTCTGGATGACCATCGACGCCGAGGGCGAGCTGATGGCCTGGCGCTTCCTGCGCGGCGTCATGCGCTCGGCGGCCCGGCTGACCTACGAGCAGGTGCAAGCCGCGATGGACGGCGCGCCGGACGACACCAGCGGGCCGCTGCTCGATCCGGTGATTCGGCCGCTCTACGGCGCCTTCCAGGCGCTGCTGACCAACCGGCGCAACCGCGGCACGCTCGAACTGGACATGCCGGAACGGCGGATCCTGCTGAACGACGAAGGCGATGTGGCCGGCATAGAGCCGCGCCAGCGGCTGGACAGTCACCGGGTCATCGAAGAACTGATGATCTGCGCCAACGTGGCCGCCGCCGGTGAGCTGGAGCGGCTGCGCCAGCCCTGCATGTACCGCGTGCACGATCTGCCGGATCCGCAGAAGGTCGATGCCCTGCGCGAAGTGCTGGACGGCATGGGCATCCGCCTCGCCAAGGGCCAGGTGATCCGTCCGAAGACCTTCAAGCGGGTTCTGGAGCAGGCCGTCGGCACACCCCACGCCAACATGGTCAGCGAGCTGGTCCTGCGCTGTCAGTCCCAGGCCGTCTACAGCCCCGAGAACCTCGGTCACTTCGGGCTGGCGTTGCAGCGCTACGCCCACTTCACTTCGCCGATCCGGCGCTACGCCGACCTGCTGGTCCATCGCGCCCTGATCCGCGGCCTGAAATTGGGCGGCGACGGACTGACGGAGGCGCAGGCCACCCAGTTCAAGGCGATCGGCGAACAGATCTCCATGACCGAGCGAGCGGCCATGGCGGCCGAACGCGACGCCGTCGACCGCATGACCGCCGCCTTCCTGTCCGACAGAGTCGGCGCCACCTTCGAGGGGAGGGTCAACGGAGTCACCAGGTTCGGCCTGTTCGTCACCCTGATCGAGAGCGGCGCCGACGGGCTGATTCCGATCTCGAGCCTGCCGGACGACTTCTACGTCCATGACGAGCGGCAGCATTGCCTCGTCGGACGTCGCTGGGGCCGACGCTACCGCTTGGGCGAGCTGCTGCCGGTTCGCCTGGTCGAAGCGGACCGTACGACGGGCGGTCTGGTGCTGCACCTCGCGGATCCCGATCACGCGGAAGACACTGAAAAACAGCCCAGCTCCGGCCATCATAAAGCTAAGAATTCAAGCGAGAAAAAAACGCCAAGTAATTTAAAAACAAAACAAAGCTCTGACAGAAAAGATCGGAAACGCACGCCGCAGGCGCGCCGTTCCAGGGTTCGCCGCAGCCGCTGAACCGCTCTACCTCGAAAGCGGCAAGCTCTCGTTTACGTCTTCTGTCCTATAGTCTCGTAAAGCCAGCGTCGGCCTGAAGGTCCGCAAGCAGCACGGGAGCAGAAACCGCTAGCCGGAACCGATCACATGGTTTTTTCGGCTGCGGCTTCGGGCGCCACTGGCATAAGATGCGTTGCTTTTAATGGGCTTCGCGCCCGGATCCTGCCGCTTTCGGGCCGCCTCTACAGCGGGGACTACATGTCGTTTCGCCACCTCGCCATCTCGCTTGCCGTCGCCGGCATCGCTCTGGGCGCCTGTACGACACAGGAGTTGCGCAGCCAGCCGACCGCCTACGAGCCCTCGCGGGCCGAGCGGATGTTCATCGCCGGATATCAGGACGTCACCGCGGTCTATATCGAGGACGTGGAGGTCGACGATCTGGCCCTGGCGGGGCTCGAGGCCGTGACGCAGATCGACCCTGAACTCAGCTTCGACTTCGAAAACGGCAAGGTCACCGTGGCGTACGACGAAGCGGTGCTCCGCAGCCTGCCGGCCCCGTCACCGCGCGACAGCACCGGCTGGGCCCGGCTGACGGCCTCCGCGATCGAGGAAGGCAGACGCCTCTCTCCCGCGCTGGGCGAATCCCGGGCGGAAGACGTTTACGAGGCGGTCTTCGACGGCATGGTGGCCGAACTCGACGCCTACTCCCGCTATGCCGGCCGCGAAGAGGCGCGTGAGAACCGCGCCAGCCGCGACGGCTTCGGCGGCATCGGCGTACGCATTCGCGTCGAGGACGACGGCGTTCGCCTTGTCTCCGTGATGGAGGAAACGCCGGCCGAAGCCGCCGGCCTGCAGGACGAAGACCTGATCGTCACCATCGCCGGCCGGCCCGCCGCCGGGATGGACCAGCGGGACGTCGTCCGGACTCTGCGCGGTCCGATCGGGACCTACGTGCGGGTCAGCGTGCGCCGCGCCGACCTGCCGGAGCCTTTCGAGGTCGATATCGAGCGCGATCACATCGTTCCGCAGACCGTAACCTACCGTCGTGCCGACGACGTGGCGGTCATCCGCGTGGCCGGCTTCAACCAATCGACCACCCAGACCCTGCGGGAGAAGATCTTCCGCGCCGAGCGGGAGATCGGCGAAGACCTGCAGGGCTTCATCATCGATCTGCGCGACAATCCGGGCGGCCTGCTCGATCAGGCGGTCTCGGTCGCCGACCTCTTCGTCGCGGACGGCCGGATCGTCTCCACCCACGGCCGCCATCCGGACAGCCACCAGTATTTCGAGGCGCGACGCGACGATCTGATCGGCCAGCTGCCGATCGTCGTTCTGATCAACGGCAACTCGGCCTCGGCCTCGGAGATCGTGGCGGCCGCCCTGCAGGACAGCCGCAAGGCCATCGTCGTCGGCTCAAATTCCTTCGGCAAGGGAACGGTCCAGACCGTGCTGCGGCTGCCGAATGAAGGCGAGTTGACGCTGACCTGGGCACGCTTCCATGCCCCCTCGGGCTACGCCCTGCACAAACGCGGCGTCTTGCCGGATGTCTGCATCGCGGACGACAGCCGCGATCTACCGGCCACCCTCACCCGCCTGCGCGGCGGCGAACTGCTGATCCCCAGCCGCCAGCGTCAGGCACCCGTGGATATCGACGACGAGGACGGGCTGCAGCAACTGCGCGCGCTCTGCCCGACCCGAGACAGCGAAGGCGAACTCGACGTAGAAGTCGCCTTGCAGCTCATTCTCGATCCCAGCCTTTACGCCAGTGCCATCGGCAGCCCGGTCAATACCGCCGGCCGCGTCAAAGAGGCCGCACGCTTCGACTGATGCGATTTTTTCGGACCTAAAAACAATATCTTAGAGAAAACATCTCCTGTTAAACCGCAAGACGCCGCCGGGCTGATCTTGCTGCGACGGCCAAGGCGTGGCACCGCCGAGATCCTGCTTGGCCGCCGTCATGCCGCGACACGCTTCATGCCGGGCGTCTACGTCACGCCCGGCGGGCGCCTCGAAGCGATCGATCGACACCCGAGCGGCTTCCTGGAGGCCCTCCCGCAGGTCGAAGGCGCAGTCGACGCCGCCACGCGGCGTCGACTGCTCGCCCTGGCC
This sequence comes from Algihabitans albus, assembly GCF_003572205.1. Lineage (NCBI taxonomy): Bacteria > Pseudomonadati > Pseudomonadota > Alphaproteobacteria > Rhodospirillales > Rhodovibrionaceae > Algihabitans > Algihabitans albus. The sequence goes on along the minus strand of NZ_QXNY01000006.1, from coordinate 512,763 downwards.
CGCTGCGCCCTGCGCGAAACAACTGAGGAAACGGGACTGCTGGTCGGCCGGCCAAACGGCCCGGACAGCCCACAACCGGTGTCCCGATGGTCCCGCTTTGCCGAAGCGGGACTGGCGCCCGCCTTCGAGGACCTGCGGCTGATCGCGCGCGCCATCACGCCGGCCGGATCGCCGATCCGCTTCCACACGCGCTTCTTCCTGACGGACGGCGCGTTGGCCGAGGGGCGACTGGGCGGCGACGGCGAACTGGAGGATCTGCGCTGGGCCCCGCTGCCGACGTTGCCGGCCCTGCGAATGGCGGAGGTGACGCGGTTGGTGATCGAAGAAGCCGCGCGGCAGCTCGATGCCCCCGCCCCGGTGCGCGCCCTCACCTGGCGCGGCCATCGGCAGATGAGCCGGCGGACCTAACCTGCTTGAAGCTCATAAGTAGATGCAGAAAAATTTCATAATATATTGAAAAAATTATCTTTACTTCGATATGAATGCACTGAAGCCTGTGCGATCCCAGGCGCGCGCGCCTCAGTTCTGTGCCCGTAGGAGGCGCTGCTTCTGACGGTCCCAGTCGCGTTTCTTGATGTCCTCGCGCTTGTCGGCCTTCTTCTTGCCGCGGGCAAGGCCGAGGTTCAGCTTCGCGACACCGCGGCGGTTGAAGTAGATCGAGAGGGGAACCAACGCGTAGCCCTCACGCTTGACCTGGCCCAGCAGTCTGTTGAGTTCGCGCCTGTGCAGCAGCAGCTTGCGCGGCCTGAGGGGGTCGTGTCCGAAGCGGGCCGCCGGAGCGTACTCGGAGATATGAGCGTTCATCAGCCACAGCTCGCCGTTCCTGTCGACGGCAAAGGACTGACCGATGTTCGCGCGTCCGGCACGCAGGGACTTCACCTCGGAGCCGGTGAGCGCGAGCCCGGCTTCGAAGCTGTCCTCAATGGAGAATTCGTGCCGCGCCTTGCGGTTCTGGGCAACGGGTCGGTTGGGAGTCATGCCAGAAGAATAGGAACGCCGAGCTAGTTGATCAGCCCCGCATGGACCATAGCCGTGCGGACCCGCTGTTCGGTCTCGGCCGCCACCGGAACCAAAGGCAGGCGAAGCTCGTTCTGAAGATGACCCATCAGCGAGAGCGCATACTTGGCGGGCTGCGGGCTCGGCTCGATGAAGAGGGCCTCGTGCAGGGGCATCAGGCGGTCGTTGATCTCCGTAACCTCGCTCATCCGGCCGGCCTGCCAGGCCTTGTGGAGAGAACTGCAGAGCCGCGGCGCGACGTTCGAGGTAACGGAGATGCAGCCATGCCCGCCCATTGCCAGGAACGGCACGATCGTGGCGTCTTCGCCGGAGATCAGCGCGAAGTCGGGACCGATGGCATCGCGCGTCTTCCAGGGACGCAAAATATCGGCCGTGGCATCCTTGACACCGACGATGCGCGGCAACTCGGCGAGCCGCGCCATGGTCTCGACGGTCATGTCGACGACCGACCGGCCCGGGATGTTGTAGATGAGGATCGGCAGATCGCCGGCGTCGTGGATCGCCTTGTAGTGCTGATAGAGCCCTTCCTGGCTGGGCTTGTTGTAGTAAGGCGTGACAACCAGCGCGGCGTCGGCACCGGCCTCCTGAGCGTGCCGCGCGAAGTCGATGGCTTCGGCCGTGGAGTTGGACCCGGTCCCGGCGATCACGGGCACGCGGCCCGCCACCTGGTCGACGCAGATCTCCACCACCGCCTTGTGCTCCGCATGGGTCAAGGTCGGCGACTCGCCCGTCGTGCCCACCGGCACGAGAGCATCGCTGCCTTCGGCGATCTGCCAGTCGATGAATTTGCGAAAAGCCGCCTCGTCGACGGCACCGTCGGCAAAGGGAGTGATCATCGCTGTGATAGAACCGGTGAACAACGGCCCGGACATCGCCTAGGTTTCCTTCAAACGGGAAGTAAATCTTCACATCTTCTCGCCAGGATACGGGCGAGCGGTGACTGCACCATATCGCCGCGCCCCTTGGGCAGCAAGCGGCAGAGGCTTTCGGCGTTTCCGCCGTCTTGTTACCTTGAGAAGGCTCCACCGACATGAGGATCGACCGCTTGCGCACACTCCTTGCCAGTCTGCTTGTGGCCGGTCTCGCCTGGCCGGCCGCCGCGGCCGGCCAGACACCGATTGGGCAGACGCTCAGCCGCGCCGACCGCGATCTTTACAGCACGGCTTTTGCCGCCGCGGACGCACGGCAGTACGACGTGGCGATCGCCGCCACGGCCGTGGCCGAGGACCCCTTGCTGCGCGACGTCCTACGCTGGCTGCGCCTGACCGATCCCGCGACGGAGGCGAACTTCGCCGAGATCGCCGATTTCGTCGAGGCGCATCCGGGTTGGCCCGGCCGCAGCGCTCTGCGCCGCGCGGCCGAGGAGGCCATGCCGCTCTCTCTACCGGCCTCGCGAGTGTTGGCCTGGTTCGCCGCCAACCCGCCGGTGACCAGCACCGGCAAGGCCCGGCACGCCACCGCGCTGCTGAACATCGGGCGCGAAGCCGAAGCCGTGGCGCAAGCCCGGCAGGCCTGGCGGGAAACGAGCTTCCCACGCGACATCGAGATGTCTTTCCACGAGCGCTTCCGCCGCTACCTGACGCCGGAGGATGAGCGCGCACGCTTCGAGCGACTGGTATTCGAAGGCCGCAGCACGCCGGCGCAACGCCAAGCCCGCCGTCTCGGCTCGGGTTTCGCGGAGTTGGCGACCGCACGGATCAAGCTGGCCAAGCGCGAGCCGGGTGTGGACGGTGCCATCGAGCGCGTGCCGGCACATCTGCAGAACGACGAGGGCCTGTTGTTCGAGCGAGCCCGCTGGCGCATGCGGTCCGACCGCTACCGCGAGGCACTCGAGCTGGTCGATCCAGTGTCGGTCGCCGTCGCCCATCCGGCGCAATGGTGGGATCTTCGATCCTGGATGGCGCGACGGGCCCTGCGGCTGGGCGATGTCTCCGTCGCCTACCGGCTGGCCAGCGGAAACGGCCTGACGGCGGGCGTCGACTTCGCCGAGGCCGAGTTCCTGGCCGGCTGGATCGCGCTCGACTGGCTCGGCGACCCGGAGATGGCGCAGCCGCACTTCGAGCGGCTCTACGCCGGCGTGTCCTCGCAAATCAGCCTGGCACGCGGCGCCTTCTGGACCGGCGAGACGCTGGACCGGGCCGGCAAGCCGGCAGAGGCCGCCCAGTGGTGGCGGCGCGCGGCGATTCACGGAGAAACCTTTTACGGTCAGATGGCGATTGCCCGTCTGGGCGATGTGCCCGCGGTCGTCGCCAACCCACCGGCGGCCGTACCGGACAGCCGACGCCGCCAGTTCGACGAGCTGGAACTGGTCCGCGTGATCGTGCGGCTTGCGGAGCTGGATCGGCACGACCTGGTCTTTCGCTTCTTCGCAGCGCTGCGGCAGCAGACGCAGGACGAGGTCGATTGGCGCATGATCGGCGATTTGGCCGAGGCGCTTCGACGGCCCGATCAGCGCGTCTGGACGGCGAAGCGAGCGCGGCGCGACGGCTACCTTCTGGCGGACCACCTCTTCCCCGTGCTGGAAGGGATCGATCTGGGCGCCCCGGAGGAAGCCGCCCTGGTGCTCGGCCTGATGCGTCAGGAGAGTTCCTTCTGGACCGGCGCGGTCAGCAGCGCGGGCGCCCGCGGCCTGATGCAGCTCATGCCAGCCACGGCCAAGCAGACGGCCGCCCAGTTGGGGCTCGACTACAGCCTGTCCCGGCTGGTCGACGACCCGGAGTTCAACGTCACGCTGGGCCGCGTCTTCCTGATCGACATGGTGGCGCGCTACGACGGCTACCTGCCTCTCGTCCTCGCCGCCTACAACGCCGGACCCGGACGCGCCAATCAGTGGATCCGGGAGTACGGCGATCCCCGCGATCCGGCCGTCGACGAGATCACCTGGATCGAATCCATCCCCTTCTCGGAGACGCGTAACTACGTTCAGCGCGTCCTCGAGGCGGCCTATATCTATCGCGGCAAGCTCGGCCTGCCGACCAGGCCGCTGCCGTCGCTCTTCCGGCTGGCGCGGGGCCCCGCAACCGACTAAGCAGAGCTGCAGGTAGTCGCGGCATCTCATCGATGTCGCTCAAAACGCGACTGCCACGCTCGTATATCGTTAGGATGGGGTGCAGCCTGGGGAGGAAGCTATGACCGCGTTCGACGGGGTGAAGGCCTGCGTCTTCGATGCCTACGGCACGCTGTTCGACGTTCACTCGGCCGCCGCCGCCGAGGCCGCAACGCTTGGCGAACGGATGACATCCCTCTCGCAAACCTGGCGGCAGAAGCAGCTCGAGTACACCTGGCTGCGCAGTCTCATGGGCGCCCATGCCGACTTCCGGCAGGTGACGCGCGACGCACTCGATTTCGCGCTGCAGGCGCAAGAGATCGACGAGCCGGGCCTGGCCGAGCGGCTGATGCAGCTCTACCTCCGCCTCGACGCCTATCCCGACGTGCGCCCCACGCTCGAGCGCCTGCGGGCCGGCGGCCTCAAGACCGCGATCCTGTCCAACGGCGAGCCGACGATGCTGGCCGCCGCCGTCGAACACGCCGGCCTTGCCGATCTTCTGGACGCAGCGCTTTCGGTCGAGGAAGTCGGCATCTACAAGCCGGACGCCCGCGTTTATCAGCTGGCCATCGACCGCTTCGGCCTCGCCGGTCCGGCGGAGATCGCCTTCGTCTCGACCAACGGCTGGGACGCGCGCGGCGCCGCCAACTTCGGTTTCCAAGTGGCCTGGATGAACCGCTTCGGTCTGCAGCTCGACCGGCTGCCCGGCGAGCCCAAGGCGATCATGACCGGCCTGGAGGAACTCCCCGGCCTGTTGGGACTTTGAGCGAAAAGACCGTGCTGCGGACCAGCTACCGAGAGCGGCGCCTTTCCGCACAGGACGGCACCGGCCTCTACTACCGGGACTATCCGGGACCGGCGGAAGGTGCCGGACCGGCGGCGGTTTGCCTTGGCGGACTGTCGCGCAATTCCAAGGACTTCCATCGCCTGGCGGAGCGCCTGTCCGAGCGGCGGCGGGTGATCTGTCCCGACTACCGCGGACGTGGCCGATCCGACTATGCGGACGACTGGCGCAGCTACCATCCCGTTCAGTATCTCGACGATCTCCGCCATCTGCTGAGCGTCGCCGGCCTGCATCGCTTCGTCGCCGTCGGCACCTCGCTCGGCGGACTGCTGGCCATGGGGTTGGCGACCAGCCAGCCCGGCAGCCTGGCCGGGGCGGTGCTCAACGACATCGGCCCCGAGTTCGAGGGCAGCTCGCTGGACAAGATCATGGCCTACGTCGGCCAGGACGCGGCGCAACCGGACCTGGACGCCGCAACCCGCTTCCTGAAGGAGGCCTTCGGAGAGATCGCCTTTCGCAACGAGGAGACCTGGCGTCGCTTCGCCGAGGGTACCTACCGGCAAGGCGACGACGGGCAGTTGCACGTCGACTGGGATACGGCCATCGTCAAACCGCTCACGCAGACGGCAGGCGAATTGCCCGATCTCTGGCATCTTTTCGCCGGCCTCGGACGCCTGCCTGTCTTGGTACTACGGGGCGAGACCTCGCCCATTCTATCGGCCGAGACGCTGGCCCGCATGGAGACGGGCCATCCGGACCTGGTTTCCGTGACCGTGGCCGGACTGGGCCATGCCCCCTCGCTCGACGAACCGGAAGTCCTGGAGGCCATCGATGAGTTCTTTGCCGCAATCGACACCCCAGCCGCCTGAAGCGGTGACCGTCGCGGACCTGGAAGCCGCGCGGCGGCGGATCGCGGCGGAAGCGGTGACGACGCCCCTGCTGGCGGCGCCCGAACTCTCCACGCGGCTGGGCTACCGGATCCTGCTGAAGTGCGAGAATCTCCAGCGCACCGGCTCCTTCAAGTTTCGGGGGGCTTACAACTTCCTCGCCAGCATGACGCCGGAGCAGCGCGCGCGCGGCGTGGTTGCCTTCTCCTCGGGCAATCATGCCCAGGGAGTCGCGGCTGCCGCGCAGATCTTCGGCACGCCGGCGACCATCGTCATGCCCGCCGACGCCCCGGCCATCAAGATCGCCAACACCCGGGGGTACGGCGCCGAGGTGCTGCTCTACGACCGATACCGCGAGGAGCGCGAGGCCATCGGCGAGAGGCTGGTCGCCGAACGCGGCCGTACCCTGGTCAGGCCCTACGACGACCCCAAGGTCATCGCCGGCCAGGGGACCTGCGGACTGGAGCTGCTGGAGCAGGCCGCTGCCCGAGACCTGCGGCCCGACCGGGTTCTGGTCTGTTGCGGCGGCGGCGGGCTGACGGCCGGCATCGCTCTGGCTCTTGAGGCGCTGAGTCCCCGGACCCGGCTCTACACCTGCGAGCCCGAAGGTTTCGACGATACCGCCCGGTCCCTCGCCGCCGGCCGAAGGCTGGCGAACGAGGCCGGCGGCCGTTCGATCTGCGATGCGCTGCTCGCGGCGATGCCGGGCGAGGTGACCTTCCCGATCAACACCCGCCGCGTGACGGCCGGCTTGACCGTGACCGACGGCGAAGTCGAACGGGCGATGTCCTATGCTTTTCGCCGCCTGAAACTGGTGGTGGAACCGGGTGGAGCCGTCTGCCTCGCAGCCCTGCTCGCCGGCAAACTCGACATCGATGCCGGCGAAACGATCTGCATCACCCTCTCGGGCGGCAACGTCGACCCGGCACGGCTTGCCGCTGCGCTGGAGAGCGAACCCGACGCCTGACCCGGCCCGAAAGGGAGTTTGGACTCAGATAGTTGGAGCGCGTCTTCCGCGACCGGCGGAAATGATTCACCAGGTGGCGGAAGCCGCCAGGAAGATATCCGCCGGCTTGTCGTCGCGGGTGGCGGTCCTCCTGAAATCCTTGAGCCGACGGAAGAGCATCCGCTCCATGAGGTTTGAGGCTCGTTAGGCGACGGTGTCGTATGATCGGGGGTACTTGCGGATTGGTTTCGCAGGGATGACGGGAACGCATCCGCATTCGGTCGAGCAGGTTCGGCGGACAGGTAGTTTCGGGGCCGCCGTTTGCTCCACCGGTTATGGTCCTCGACGTGGTGCCTGCCGCAGCGACCTCGCGGAGGACAGGGTTCGATCCGCGACCACTCCTCGTCCGAAAGCCACTTAAAGCCCTACCATCCGATCCTCTCCCGGCCTTGGGACAACTTGGAAGACCGACTCACACCTGAGGACGGAAGACTCAGGAAAACCGCAGTTGAGTAGAGGTCCTAGATGACCGGCTTGGTTTCGCTGCCGGCCGACCCGCTGGAGATCGAATCGCTGGAAACCCGGCCGTTCGCACCTGGAGAAACCGGCTTGCCGGCCAGCGGCTTGTTGTCGAGCAGAGACACGGAGGTCGTGCCCGCGGCGTCACGGCGGCAATGGCCGTCGATGAAAGCCCCGGCTTCGATCGCCAAGCTGTCATGAACGATGTCGCCGCGTATCTTGGCGGTCTTCGTCACCACCACGGTCGCCGCTTTCACCTGTCCGTCGACCTCGCCGCAGAGACGCACCGTCTCCGCTTCGATCGCTCCCTCGATGCGGCCGTCTTCGCCGAGGGTCAGCGTCCGACTGCAGATGTCGCCCTGGACCGTGCCGTCGATCTGCAGATCCCCGTGACTCACGAGATTTCCTTCGATCGTCAGGTCGGCACTGATGATGGAGGGGACGCCGCTCGGCTGGCGACGGGCCGATCCACTCGCCGAACCACTGGTTCCGGGCGCGAGCGAGACACCGCCGGCACCTGAGTCGTTCGGCGAGGCGGCAGCGCCGTCGCCCTTCTTCTTACCCTTTGAAAACATGCCTACCTGCCTTCAGGAAGTCAGCCGGATCGTAGGGGGTGCCGTCGAACAGGATCTCATAGTGCAGATGAGGCCCCGTACTCCGTCCCGAATTGCCCATCTGCCCGACCTCTTGGCCGAAGGAGACCATGTCGCCAGCTTCCACCTCTATGGCGCGAAGATGAGCATAGCGAGTCTTAAAGCCGTGACCGTGGTCGATCTCGACCATCCGCCCGTAGGCGCCTTTGGTGCCGGCGAAGGTCACCTTGCCGGGCGCGGTTGCCAGGATCGGCTCTCGCAGTCGGCCGACCAGATCCAAGCCTTCGTGCCGCGCGCGCTTGCCATTCACGGGGTCCTTGCGCTGACCGAAGCCGCTGGTAATGCGGTATTCGCGCATCGGGGCCGCGACGGGCATGACCTCGAACAGGGTTTTGATGGCATCCCAGCGGTCGAGACGCTGATCAAGCATGCTGTAAGTCACTTCCAGGCGGTCCGAATGGGGGTCCGGAGGCCCCGCCAACCCGGCCGGCAGGAAGGGACCGCCCCGTCCGACGTCCAGATCACCGAGCCTGTCGGCACGGGCCAAGCGCAGATCGGCCTCAAGGCCGGCGATCAAGGGCTCGACCTCGAGCCCCGTCATGGTCAGCGCTGCCTCGAGCGCGTCGATCGAGCTTGCGGTCCTGCTGTCCAGGCGCTCCAGCAGAGCTTGCTGAGCGGAGCGCAACCGGCCCATCTGTGCGAAAGCGGTCACCAGTTGGGCCGCCATTCTTTGGCGATCGCTCTGCAGCGAATCGCCACGCGCCACGGCCTGCTGCAGTTCCATGCCGAGCGCGGCCAGCCTCTGCTGCAGCCGGGTTTCGCGCCTGAGCGCCGCGTTGACCTCGCCCTGCAAACCGACGATATCGGCCTTCAGAAGGTCGCGCAGCTCGCTCAGATCCGCAACTTCCTGGCCGGCCGTCGCGAGCTTGTGATGCAACTCGGCCAGTCTGCTCTGGAGATGCCGGTTCGCGATTCTGGCATCCGTTAGCTGCGACTTCGCCGAAATCAGCCGTCGGTCGAGCCGCGCCCGCGCCTCTGAAATCTGGATGCGCTCGGCCTCGGTGGCATGCAAGGTCGCCCGCAGCGAAGCCACCTGGCCTTGCAGCGCTTCGTTGCGCTGCGCAATCTCGTTCAAGCTGGTCTCGAAGGTCGTGAGACGGTTGCGCAGGGACTCGCGCGCCACTGTCATGCGGTCGTCGGCTTCCTCGATCGGATTCAGCCCATCGGCAATTCCGGCCAGCTTGTCGGGTGCGATGCCGTCTTCCCGCAAAACGTCGAGCAGGTAGTTCTGATTGGCCTCGAGATCGGTGGTGATGCGGGTGAACTGTGCATGATAGTCGCTGATCTCGGACATCAGCTCGAGATAGGTGAGCTGTTGCTGCTCGATCAGCGCCGAGCGCTCCGCAAGAATACTTTGCTGAAGGCCGATACCAAAACTGCCGGCAGCCGCCCAGCCGAGAACCGAAACGACAGCGACGGCCGTCAGCTTCTGCGCACGCCCGGACAGACGGAGATAGCGAACCTTATCGTTGCTACGGATAAAGATCTCGCGATCGAAGAAGAAACGGTCGAGCCAGAGGTTCATACGCGTCAGCAGACGCGTACGGCGGCGCAAGCGACCGGTCCCGAACGGCGCGGAAACGCCGGAGGCTAGCTCCTGCGCGCCCACTGATCCGCTGTCGGTCTCAGAGGACGCACAACCTGAACGTGCGGGCTGATCAGCCACGACGGCAATTTCTCCCTCTCTGTGCCCCATCTCCCCGACCCGCCACCGTCTGCCGCGGCATTGCCGCCCCAAACGATGCAACAGCGACGCTAGGGCGATCCCCCCGACCTTGCGTCATGCCCTTGGATTTCCCGTTCCAGGACAGCCGAAGATTAGCCGCGCAAACCTTACCAAACAAGTTAAAGCATTGGGTCGACGAGCAAAGCCGACTCGACCGACCGTCCCGAACAGCATCTTCAGGTTACCGTGAATAAAACCTGAAGATCCGCTCGACAGTCCGCCGATGCGAGCAAAGACCAGCTCAACTACCAGCTCCGCGACTGCTCGTTGGTCCCACCGCTCGTTGGTTCCTGGGGGCGCAGCCAGGCTGCCCTACTTCTCGTAGTGCTTCGCCACCAATTCGTCGAGCAGCCGAACGCCGAAGCCCGTCGCGCCCTTCGGGCCGGTCGGCCGGTCCTTGTCCGACCAGGTAACGCCGGCGATGTCGAGATGCGCCCAGGCGGTCCCGTCCTGAATGAAGCGCTCGAGGAACTGCGCCGCAGTGATCGAGCCGCCCCAGCGCCCACCGACGTTCTTCATATCGGCGATATCGCTATCGATCATCCGATCGAAGTCCTCGCCCATCGGCATGCGCCAGCAGGGTTCGCCGACGGTCTTGCCGGCTGCCAGGATACGTTCCGACAGCTCGTCGTCGTTGCTGAACAGACCCGCATGGGTTCTGCCCAGCGCCACCATGATCGCCCCGGTCAGCGTCGCGAGATCGACGATGGCCTTGGGTTTGTAGGTTTCCTGCACGTACCAGAGCGCATCGGCCAGGATGAGGCGGCCCTCGGCATCGGTGTTGATCACTTCGATCGTCTGGCCGGACATGGAGTGGACGACGTCGCCCGGGCGCTGCGCATTGCCGTCCGGCATATTCTCGACCAGCGCGCAGGCGCCGATCACGTCGATCTTGGCCTTACGGGCCGCCAGGGCGTGGAACAGGCCGACCACGACGCCAGCTCCGCCCATGTCCCACTTCATGTCTTCCATGCCGGCAGCCGGCTTGATCGAGATACCGCCGGTATCGAAGCACACGCCCTTGCCGACGATCGCCAATGGCAGGCCAGCGACCGCCTTACCCTTCGAGCGGCTCGCGGACTTGGACTTGCCCTTCACGGCCTTGCCGGATCCCATCCAGCGCAGAATCAGAAGCTGGGACTCGCGCACGGACCCCTGCCCCACGCCCAGGAGCGATCCCATCCCGAGCTTGTCCATCTCCTTCTCGCCGAGAATCTCGACCTCGACCCCGACTTTCTCGAGGGCTTTCTTGGCCTGTTTGGCAAAGCTTTCCGGATAGAGGACGTTCGCCGGTTCGGAGCAGAGGTCCCGGGTGGCGAAGACGCCTTCGCCGATCTTCTCCAGCTTCGCATAGGCCTTCTTGGCGCCCGCAGCGGCAGCCGCCATGACCGTCAGCTTCTTGAGGCTGGGTTTACGCTCGGGCTTCTCCGTGGTGCGGTACTTGTCGAAGCGGTAGCTGCGCAACTGAGCGCCGAAGGCCACGCGCGCCGCGACTTCCGAAGGCTCGAGCCTGAAATCCGGCAGCGCGTCGACGGTCACGGCCGCCTCCTTCTCGCCGGCCGCGTTAAGTCTGACCAGCAGATCGCCGCCGATCCGCTCGAAATCGAGCGGCCCGGCCTCGGCGGGCTTACCCAGGCCGAGCAGGACGACCCGGCTGGCCGACAAACCCGCGGGCGCCAAAACCTCCAGGATTTCACCCTTTTTACCGGTGAAACGGCTGGACTTGATCGCCCGCGCCAACGCGCCGCCCAGTCGTCCGTCCAGATCGGCCAGACTTGGGGCGAGCGTTCCCCCCTCGGTGACCAGCCCGGCAACAGCTCCGGACTTCGATTCGGCGGGCGCGGCAAAGGAGATACGCATGGGGCCTCCGTACTGTAGGGCTGTCGCGCGGGCCGTCAGGCCCGCGCCAAGGGGATCGTTCGGGCGGTTCCCGAAAGGGTCGCGGAAACTCTAGAGCAGGATTGCCTTAGATGGAATCGCTCTGGCGATATCACCTAAGGCAATCCTGCTCTTTCATGAGCCTAGCGAGCGATTCACGCCCCGGGTGGAAGCAAAACCCCTTCCGCCCGGGGCGATCGCGCTCTAGCGCAAAGCGTTAGAATCCGCGCTGCTCCCTGTCAACGATAGGGCCAGCGAGCCTCAGGTAGGTTTCGGCCTCGGTTTCGGAAGTTACCGAGCCGCCGACGGGCGGGTCGAAGCTGGACGCGGCGCGCGCAATCACGTTATCCCTTCACCGTCCCATCGCGTTGTCCCAATCGGGCTTTCGGCAGCCTGGTGTCGGTTGGCGCAGCGTCGTTCGACGCAGGGCCAAGGCGGGAGACCCAGAAGGAGCAGCCCTAGACGGCCGCAACCTTCGATAACGACAGCCTTCGATGACGAGGGAAAGCGACCGAGTGACCAAGACGGTCGAACAGAGCAACGATCAAGGGGCGTCGTCGGCCGAGGGCCGGCGGAGCGGAGCCCGCGGGACATGACGGCAGCCGCTGCGATGCCGCGCCACCGCCGGCGTCTATCCTGGACGTTGAGCGGGTACATTGCCCGGCAGTACATGCTCTGGTTCATCGTGTTTCTGCTCGCGATCTCCGGCATCGTGCTCTTGGCGGGGACCGCCGACCGGATGGACCGAATGGCCAACCGCGACGGCGTCACCTTCGGCATCGTCTTGAGCGTCGCCGTATTTCGCCTCCCATCCCTCATCCAGGAAACCATGCCCTTCGTCGTGCTGGGGGCGGCCATGTTCACCTTCTGGAGGCTGACCCGCACCAACGAACTGGTGGTGACCCGCGCCGCGGGCGTTTCCGCCTGGCAGTTCCTGCTGCCGGCCGTCGCGCTTTCGGTCCTGGTCGGTATTCTGACCATGACCATCCTCAATCCGGTGGGTGCGACACTGCTTTCGCGCGCGGACCAGATCGAGGAGAGTTACGATCCGACCCCCGGCCCGTCGCTCGCCCTGCGCGGTGGCGGCCTCTGGCTGCGGCAGGACCAGGGCGCCGACAGGCTGATGCTGCATGCCAGTCGCGCCGACGAAGAGACCATGACGCTCTACGAAGTCATCGTCTTCCGCTATCAGGACGAAGAGTTCCTCAACCGTATGGATGCCTCCTCAGCCACCCTCGAACCGGGATACTGGGCGATGCGCGACGTCTGGCTGAGCCAGGCGGGCACGCCGACGATCTTCGAGCGGGAAGTCCGGATCCCCACAAACCTGACCTCGCGGAAGATCCTGGAGAGCTTCGCCCCGGCCGAAACCCTCTCGTTCTGGGATCTTCCGGAGTTCATTCGCCTGCTGCAGGAGGCCGGTTTCTCGACGCAGCAGCATCGGCTCGAGTTCAACAAGCTCCTCGCGCTGCCCTTGCTCTTCACGGCCATGGTCGTACTCGCCGCGACCTTCTCGCTCCGGCCGCAGAGGCGCGGCCGCGTCGGCCTGATCATCCTGGCCGGAGTGATCTGCGGTTTTGTGCTGTACTTCATGTCCAGTCTGGTGTTTGCACTCGGCATCTCGGGCAAGCTGCCGGTTGCGATGGCAGCCTGGACGCCGGCGACCATCGCGCTGGCTCTGTCCCTGCCCTTGCTGCTGCATCTGGAAGACGGCTAGACCGAAAGTATGGTTGGGGGACAAGGGACTCGCGTGACAGCAGGTGCAGGCATTTCAGCAAGCCTGGGCGTTTCAGCCGCCAAGGCCGTTGCCTTAGCGATTGCCGCGACGATCACCGCAACCGGGCTCGCCTTCTGGAGCAATCCCGCCGCGGCGCAGTTGCTGATCGACACCCCTGGCCCCGGAAACGCGGGTATCGCCGAAGACCGTCCGGCCCTGATTACGGCCGACGAACTGGTCTACGAAGACGAACTGGGCATCATCACGGCTTCGGGCAACGTGGAAATCGCCCAGGATGCGAGCGTTCTGCTCGCGGACAGCGTCAGCTACAACCAGAACACCGAGATCGTCGTCGCCTCCGGCAACGTTTCGCTGCTCAACGAGAACGGCGACGTCTACTTCTCGGAGTACGCGGAACTCACCGGCGATCTGCAGGAGGGTTTCATTCAGGGCATTCGCTCCCTGATGTCCGACGGCCTCACACGGGTCGCGGCCGCACGCGGCATCCGCACCACGGATAACCGCACGGTCTTCGACGACGCGGTCTACTCGCCCTGTCCGCTCTGCCGCAGCAACCCCGACCGCCCGCCGATCTGGCAGTTGAGCGCGCGAAAGGTTATTCACGATCAGGAAGCCCGGGAAGTTCGCTACCGCGATGCGACGCTTGATGTCTTCGGCGTGCCGGTCTTCTACATGCCCTACTTCGAGCATCCCGATCCGACGGTCAACCGGAAGTCCGGCCTCCTTACCGCCTCTTGGAGATCCACCGAATTTCTGGGCTTCCAAGCGACGACGCCTTACTTCTGGGTGATCGACGACAACATCGACGCCACGATCACCCCGACCTTCACGACGAAGCAGAATCCCTATCTGAACCTGGAGTACCGCCACCGCTTTCCGGCCGGCGCGATCGAACTGCGGGGCAGCGGGACGATCGCGGATCGCGAGAACAGGGACGGCGAGATCGACCAGGACCGGTTCCGCGGCCACATCGATGCCAACGGCAACTTCACCTTGGACTCGCGCTGGCGAACCGGCTTCAACATCTTCCGCGTCAGCGACGATACCTACGACCAGCTTTACGACCTGGACGTGCCCGAAACCCGGGCGCGGACCGAGAGCAATGTCTTCGTCGAGGGCTTCGGAGGCCGCAACTACTTCACCGCCAACGCCTTTTCATATCAGTCGCTCCGCTCCGAGGAAGACGACGACGTACAGCCGCTGATTCTGCCGGAACTCGACTTCAACTACGTCTCGCAGCCCCTGGTCGCCAACAGCCTGCTGACCGCCGATGCGAACCTGCTCTACCTGACCCGGCAGCAGGGTCGCCGCATGGCGCGCGCCTCACTGGTGACCGGCTGGACCCTGCCCTATACTTCCGACTGGGGCGACGTCTGGACCTTTCGAACCAGTCTGCAAACCGACGGCTACTGGACCGAAGGCAACGACCCCGACAATCCGAACGACCTGGACCCGCAGAACGGGGAAGATGCCGACTCCGTCTTTCGCGCCTTTCCACAAGCTTCGCTGGAATGGCGCTATCCCTGGGCGATACAGAGCGGCGGCTGGGAGCAGATCATCGAACCGATCGCCCAGTTCGTCGCCGCTCCGAACGGCAACTGGTTCAACCGAGGCGATATTCCGAACGAAGACTCGCTGGGGTTCGAGTTCGACGACACGACGCTCTTCGCCCCCAACCGCTTCTCCGGCCTCGACCGTGTCGATCCGGGCGTCCGCGCCGATTACGGCCTGCAGTACACGCTTTACACGGGCGAGGAATCCTTTTCCCAAGTGTTTCTCGGCCAATCCTGGCGACTCAGCGACACGGATGTCTTCGCCGAGGGATCGGGGGTTGAGGGCGACGGCGCGTCTGACATCGTCGGCCGTGTGATCTTCAGCCCGATCTCCGAAATCTATACGGCCTACCGCTTTCGCCTGGACCAGGAATCCCTGGAAGCACGCGTGCAGGAAGTAACCGCCGGGTTCGGCAATCAGACCTTGCGGCTCGAACTCGACTACACCTTCACCGCGTCGCAAGAGCGCGACGGCGGTTTCGCCGAGCGCGAGACAGCCGGGCTGACAGTCTCCTCCCGCCTGTCGGAGAACTGGTTCGTTCGCGGTCGCATCGAGCAGGATCTGGCGGCCAACGAACTGCAGACCGCCAGTGCGTCGCTTACCTACACGGACGAATGCCTGCTGGTCTCCCTCTCCGTCGAAGAGCGCAACTTCGACGACCGCGATATCGAGTCGGACACTCGCTTTCTCTTGACGATCGGCCTAGCGCAACTGGGCCAGTTCGAGACAGGTTTCGACGGCGGGTCGGGAGAGGAGTAGTCGCCGACCGCAAGCCTTGGCCGGGCAGAGCCGCGTTGTTCCGGCTCCACCGCGGACCTATAGTCCGGACTCGACCGAGCGCGGCCAAACCAAACCACGAGGGTACATGCGAAGACTGATTTCTACTTTTCTCGCGCTTACCCTGATCTTCGGGCTCGCGACGTCGGCGGTGGCGCAGAACAGTCTGCGCGCCGCGGCGCTTGTCAACGACGAGATCATTTCGGTGCTCGACGTCATCTTGCGCCTGCGCATGGCCATCGTCTCGTCGGGCCTGGAGGATACCCCCGAAGCCCGCGACCGGCTGACCACGCCGGTCCTGCGCGCGTTGATCGACGAACGTCTGCAACTTCAGGAAGCGGAACGCCTCGACATCGCGGTCACCGACGAACAGATCGACAATGGTCTCAACCGCCTCGCCGAACAGAACAGGATGACGCGCAGCCAATTCCTGCAGAGCCTGCGCGAACGCGGCATTCTGGAGGAGGCGATCCGCAACCAGTTGCTGGCTCAGCTTTCCTGGCGCGAAGTCGTCACCCGCCGCCTGGCCCCGCAGGTCGAAATCGACTCGGAAGAGATCGAGGAGACCGTCGCGCGCATCACCGCCGATGCCAGCCAGCCGCGCGTCCGCGTCGCCGAGATCTTCATTGCCTTCGACACGCCCTCCGAAGAGAGCGAGGCCCGGGTGACCGCCGGGCGCCTGTTGGACGAGATTCAAAACGGCGCCCCTTTTCAGCCGGTCGCGCAGCAGTTTTCCCAATCGGCGACGGCCTCGGTCGGTGGCGACATGGGCTGGCTCGCCGTGCAGGAGCTGCCGCCGGAGTTGGTCGAGATCGTCAACGAGATGCAGCCCGGCTCGCTCGCGGGGCCGATCCGCACCATCGGCGGCTACTACATCGTCGCCCTGGTCGACCGCCGCGCGGCGGAGAACGTCGAGGATCGCATTCAGCTTGCCGAGTTTATCGTCCCGGCCAGCGGGGAAGACGATCTTCAGGTCGCAACGGCGGAAGCCGCACGCCTGGCCGAGGAGGTGCGAAGCTGCGCACAGGCCAATAGCCTCGCCCAACAGTACGGTGGCGCCGGGACGACCGGGAGCCAACCCTTCGACGCTCTGTCGGCGGAGGTTCGCGACGCCGTCTCCGGCCTCGGAATCGGTCAGCCGAGCGCACCGCTGGAAGTCGAGAGCGGCGTCGCCGTCTATACCGTCTGCCTGCGCGAGGGCGGCGGGATCGACCGGCAGGCCATCGAGAGCGACCTGCGCGCAGAGCGCCTGGAACTGCTGGCGCGGCGCTACATGCGCGACCTGCGCCGCGACTCCAACGTCGAGATCCGTCTCTGACGCGCGCGCGCCACGAGGCCGACACCGACGCCTTGACGGCCCTGCCGCCCTTGCGGGAGGTCATCGCGACCCATGGGCTGGCCGCCCGCAAGAGCCTGGGACAGCACTTCCTGCTCGATCTCAACCTGACGCGCCGCATCGCCAGAACGGCCGGCGATCTCGCCTCCGGCACGACGGTGGAGATCGGCCCCGGTCCGGGCGGCCTGACGCGCGGACTTCTGCTGGAGGACGCCGCCCGCGTGGTGGCGGTCGAAAAGGATCCCCGCTGCCGTGCGGCCCTGTCGGAGGTCGCGGCCGCCGCCCCCGGCCGCCTGGAGCTGCTGGAGGCGGACGCCCTGCAGGTCGATCTCACCGCGCTGGGTCCGGGCCCGCGCCGTGTCGTCGCCAACCTGCCCTACAACGTCGGAACGCCGCTCCTGATCGCCTGGCTGGCCCGGATCGCCGAGGATCCGACGGTCCTCGAGTCCATCACCGTCATGCTGCAGCAGGAGGTCGCGCAGCGCCTGGTGGCGGTACCGCGGACGAAACAGTACGGCCGCCTTTCCATCCTGACCCAATGGCTCTGCGAGACCCGCCTGCAGTTCGATCTGCCGCCCCGCGCCTTCGTACCGCCGCCGAAAGTGGTCTCGAGCGTGGTTCGGCTGATCCCGCGCGCGCAACCGCTCGCGCCGGCCCCCCTGCCCGCCCTGGAGCGCGTGACCCAGGCCGCCTTCGGCCAGCGGCGCAAGATGCTGCGCCAGTCCCTGAAGTCGCTCGGCGACGCGCAAGCTCTGCTGCGGGAGACCGGCTTGCCGGAAACCGCGCGCGCGGAGGAGCTGACCGTCGAGGATTTCTGCGCGCTGGCCCGCGCGCTTTGATCCAATCCTACCCGAGAAGTCCCTCGACGAAGGCGCTCAGGCCGGCCTGACGGCGCCGGCGCAAGCGTTCGGCGTGGAGAATGCTGCGGACGTCGGCGAGGGCCGCCTCCGCGACCCGGTTGACCACCACGTAGTCGTAGTCCTCCCAGTGCTCGATCTCTTCGAGCGCATTCTTCAGGCGTCGGCGAATGACCGCCTCGGCATCGGCGGCGCGGGCGAAGAGCCGGCGCTCCAGCTCCGCCAGCGAGGGCGGCAACACGAAGACGCTCACCATATCCCGATCGATCGCCTGCCGCACCTGCCGGGCGCCCTGCCAGTCGATGTCCAGCAGGACGTCCTGTCCGGCGGCAAGCATCCGTTCGACGGGTTCGCGCGGCGTGGCGTAACGGTGATCGTGCACCAGCGCGTGCTCCAGAAAGGCGTCGGCCTCGGCCATCTCGGCGAAGCGGTCCCGCTCGACGAAACGGTAGTCGCGCCCCTCGACCTCGCCCGCCCGCTTCGGCCGCGTGGTGCAGGAGACCGAGAGGCTCAGGTCCGGCTCACTGGCCAGCAGTCCGCGCGCGATGGTGGTCTTGCCGGCGCCCGACGGGGAGGAGATCACCAGGACCAGGCCGCGCCGCGCGACCGCTTCGCCCTCGTCGTTCTGCTTGTTGGTATCTTCGACCTGCACCCTGCCTCCGCTCCGCTCTGACACGGTCCGACTATTCCAGGTTCTGAACCTGCTCGCGCAGCTGCTCGATGGCGCCCTTCAGCTCCAGGCCGATCCGGGTCAGCTCGACATCGGAGGACTTGCTGCAGAGCGTATTGGCCTCGCGGTTGAACTCCTGGCAGAGAAAATCCAGCCGCCGGCCGACGGGGCCGCCCTCGGCCAGCAGTTCGCGGCTGCCGGCGATATGGGCGGCCAGGCGGTCGAGTTCCTCGCGCACGTCGGCCTTGCCGACCAGCAGGGCGGCTTCCTGGGCCAGCCGTTCCTCCGGCAGGGCGGGTTCGGCCTCCAGCAGTTCGGCGAGCAGCGCCTTCAGGCGGGCCTTGATCGCCGCCGGCTGGGTCGCCGCGCAGGCCCGGGCCGCCGCTTCTAATTCCGCGATGCGCTCCAGGTGGGCCTGGAGCAGGGTCTGCAGGCGCGCGCCCTCCTGCCCGCGCATCTCCGCCAGCGCCGCGAGCGCCCGGGAAAAGTCGGCGCGCACCGCCGCGCGGCGTGTAACCTGCTGTTCCTCGCTCTCTTCGTCCTCGCTCTCTTCCAGGACGCCGCGCAGAGAGAGCAGGCCGTCCAGGCGGGCCGGGGCCGCCGGCACCTCCGTCTCCAGCTCCTTGGTGATCGCCACCAGCTGGTCGAGCACGGCTCGGTTGATCGTGAGCTTCGCGGGCGCCTTGCCGGCCTTGGTGGTCAGATTGGCCTGCAGGCTGCCGCGCGACAGCGTCTCGCCGGCCAAGGCCCGGATTTCCGGCTCCAGGGCCTCCCAGCCGCTGGGCAGGCGGTAGCGCTGGTCCAGTCCCCGGCTGTTGACCGAGCGCAGCTCCCAGGTCCAGGAGACCCGGTCGTCGGCCCCTTGGGTCCGGGCGAAACCGGTCATGGACTGAAGCGCTGCCTTGGCGGTCATATTGGAATCCGGTCGATTGGGAAGGGTGCCGCTGGACGCGGCCGAACGCCGGGCCTTATAGACCGGGGCAGCCGGCGCAACAACCTTGCGGGCCTGGAGCGAAGCGTGACCGCCGATCCGAAGCACATCCTGATTACGGGCGCCTCCAGCGGCATCGGCGCGGCGTTGGCCCGCCGCTATGCCGGCGCGGGGCGGCGTCTGACGCTCACGGGCCGCGACGCGGCGCGCCTGGCCGGGGTTGCCGCCGACTGCCGCGCGGCCGGCGCCGAGGTTGCCGCGCTGACACTCGACGTGACCGACCGTGCCGCAACCGCCCAGGCCATCGAGGCGGCGGACCGGGCCCGACCGCTCGACCTGCTGATCGCCAACGCCGGGGTCTCCGGCGGCACGGGCAAGGCCGGCGCCGAACCGGAGGAGCAGGCCCGCCGGATCTTCGCGACCAATCTCGACGGCCTGCTCAACTCGGTGCAGCCGGCGGTGGCCCTGATGACGGCGCGCGGGCGCGGCCAGCTCGGACTCATGGCCTCCCTCGCCGCCTTTCGCGGCTTCCCCGGCGCGCCGGCCTACAGCGCCAGCAAGGCCGCCGTCCGGGTCTACGGCGAAGCCCTGCGCGGTCACCTGGCGGACAAGGGCGTATCGGTCTCGGTGATCTGCCCCGGCTACGTGAAGAGCCCCATGACCGCCGTGAACGCCTTCCCCATGCCCCTGCTGATGGAGGCGGAGCGCGCGGCCGAGATCATCGCCAAGGGCCTGGCGCGCGACCGCGCCCGAATCGCCTTCCCCCGCCGCCTCTACGCCCTGGTCTGGCTGCTCGCCGCCCTGCCGCCGGCGCTCATCGATCCGCTGCTGCGGCGCCTGCCCGAGAAGGGGTAGGTGGAGAGCGTCCTGCAGATAAGGAGACGTGTAGGCGCTCCGCCAGAACTCCGGTCTCGCTGGCTGTTAGTGACGTACCGGATAAAAGGATGCGGATGCGCGAACGCGGATCACCTGGCAAGCACAAGCAGTAAGAACAGCGCGCTCGGTCTCAGCGTCCAAAATACTTCCAGCGAGCTTAAGCGAGAATCGCTTTTCCAGCCGACCATAACAAACGCAGTCGATCTATTGGGTTCTAGACGTCTTCAGCGGCGACCCGCCGGCGCAGATAAGCCTCGGGATCGGGCCGCGCCGTCATCATGGTCTCGCGCCAGGCGCGCTGTTCCGCGTCGATCACGGCCAGTTCCCAGACGCAGGCGACGACCGGCCGCCTGACGGTGTCCAGCGGTGCCTTCGCGCCCCAGAGCCGGCGCCGGATGTGCTGACAGAGCACAGAGCCCTGGATCCACCAGTGCGCCGAGATGGAGACGCCCAGGTCGCCCGGATGGACGATGACGAAACCCAGGCCGTTGTCCTGGCCTTCGGCCTCGACGCGCGGCGGCACCTCGCTGCGCGTGAAATCGCGCGCCTCCTCAAGCAGGCTGTCCGAAAGCGCCTGCCCTTCGGCACACAGGCCGTAGACCTTGAGGCGCAGCGGGGAGATGTCCCACCTCCCCAAACCGCTGAGGGCGCGCGGACGATAGCGTTCTAGACGTTCCGAGTTCATTCCGATGCCCCGCCTCATTCAGGCAGGTTGAGTACCGTCTCAGGTGGAGTCAACGGCAGCGTGATCTCGACCTTGCCCAAGCGCAAAGGCCTGGG
This sequence comes from Algihabitans albus, assembly GCF_003572205.1. NCBI lineage: Bacteria > Pseudomonadati > Pseudomonadota > Alphaproteobacteria > Rhodospirillales > Rhodovibrionaceae > Algihabitans > Algihabitans albus. The sequence goes on along the minus strand of NZ_QXNY01000006.1, from coordinate 491,788 downwards.
GCTCACCCCTGCCCAGCGGCCAGAACCGGCTGAGACCCCTGCTGATCTGGCCGAAGGGCGTCACCTCCCCAAGGGTCGAGGCCTTGTCTCATCTGTTGAGGGAGGCCCGGGCGGCGCCGGGGAGACGGGCTTTGGCTGGTCGCTCGTAGGAGGAGAATGCTGCGCCGCAACCACCATGACAGGCGCGCTCCTGGCGCGTCGCTATCCGGTCTAGGCTGTTCGGCGGCCCGTTGTTCAAGGTAAAAGAGGCTGCCCCGCAACCACCTGTCCAAAGGGATCATGATGTCCCATCATCGGATCGAGTCCGGGCGCGCGCTGCTGGCGGCGGAGGTTGCCGGCGAGGGCGCGCCCGTCGTCTTCCTGCATGCCGCCGTCACCGACCGCCGCCTCTGGCGCGTGGAGCTGGAGGGCGTCGGCGCCACCTCTCGGGCCATCGCCTACGACCGGCGGGGCTTCGGCGAGACCCGCGCCGAGACGGAGGACTATTCCTCGGTCGCGGACCTGATGGCGGTGCTCGAGGCCACGGCGGAGGGCGCAGCGGCGATCCTGGTCGGCTGCTCGCAGGGAGGACGCATTGCCATCGACGCGGCCTTTCGGCATCCGTCGCGGGTCCGTGGCCTCGTTCTGATCGCGCCCAGCGTGACGGGTGCGCCCGAGGCGACCTATCCGCCCGAAATCGAGAGCGTGACGGCCCAACTGACCGAGGCCGAAAAGGGCGGCGATCCAGAGCGGATCGGCGCGCTCAAGGCGCGGCTTTGGCTGGACGGCCCGCTCGCGCCCGAGGGCCGTGTCGCGGGTCCGGCGCGCCGGCTCTTCCACGAGATGCACTCCATCGTGCTCCGCTCGCCGCCGGTCGGGTCGGACAGCGACACCGCGCCCAACTTCCAGCGGCTGAGCGAGCTGTCGGTGCCGTCGCTGATCCTCTGGGGCGATCTGGACTTTCCCCATATCCAGGAGCGATGCCGCCATATGGTCGCGGCGATGCCGAGGGCTTCGGGCCGGAAGATGACGAAGGTCGCCCATCTGCCCAGCCTGGAGCGGCCGGCCGAGGTCACGGGTCTGCTGACCGACTTCATCGATCGCTGCCCGGGCGGTCGAGCCTAGCTCCTCCATCCGAGACCTTGGCCGGCGTTGACACCTGCGTCCGCCGCGCCGAGGCTTGCCTGCCGGCCGGCACGCCCCTTGGCCGTCCGAAGGAAACGGAGAAGCGGTTTGCTGGAGCCCTACGTCGCCGGAATTCTCATTGCCCTTGGCGTCTTCGTCATGGGGATGTTCAGTCCCGGGCCGAACATCCTGGCGATCATCGGGACGGCCATGTCCAGCGGGCGGCGGTCCGGAAAGGCCCTGGCGCTGGGCGTCGGGACCGGCTCCTTCCTCTGGGGGACCCTGACGCTCTTCGGCCTGACCGCCCTGCTGACGGCCTATGCCGCCTTTCTGACGGTCATCAAGATCGCCGGCGTCTGCTACCTGCTGTATCTGGCCTTCAAGGCCTTTTCGGCCGCCTGGACCGGCAAGGAGATGCCGGTGCGGGCCGTCGAGGCCGAGGGCGGCTTCTGGACTTATTACCGCCGTGGCCTGCTGATCCAGATGACCAACCCGAAGGCGGCGCTGACCTGGATCGCGATCCTGTCGCTGGCGATGGACCCGACCGCCCCCGTCTGGGTCGGCGGCATCGTCGTCCTGGGCACCGGGGTCATCTCCATCGTCGGCCACCTGACCTACGCCGTCGCCTTCTCGACCGCCCCGATGGTCGCGGGCTACCGCAAGGCCCAACGCCTGATCGACGGCGCGCTCGGCAGCTTCTTCGTCTTCGCGAGCTATAAGATCGCCACCTCGGATCGGTGAGCTTCGGGCGAGGGCACGCGATGACTCAAGGCTGGGCACCTCCATGCTTAGAGCTGGCAACACTATCGTGCGACGAACCTCTGCTCCGGTTCGCACCAACATCGTTTCCGAGCAACTTGAAAAGGATCCGAATAGGACCTAAATCCACACTCTCTGAAGTGGAGATTTCATGTCCCGGTAAGGTGGGGAGGCAAAAAGCCTCCCGACGCAAAATCAGCAATTGAGACGCGCGTTCAACGTCCGTTCGGCGCGCCTGCTGACTTGCGATTTCAAATGACACCGACCCTTTAGGCCAGAGCCCTGCTCTTGGCTGAGACATGAAAGTTGACCCGCAATGACACGGGACTATTCCAGGTTCTTTCCGTCCAAGATCAGAGGCGGAGGATCGGACCGACAGCCGTCACCGCTCCAAACGCTTGGCTGGCAGCCCCATTTCGCGCAACAGATCAGCGTTGACGAGCTGGTTGAGATGCCGCCGGTTCGCATTGTCGAAGTGCATTTCAACAGGCTGCACGTTGTCGGCGATGGCATCGACGAGACAATCCCGCCCCTACCCGATGCGACGGTCGGCGACTGGCTGTTGCTCGATCGCGCGCACCCACAATCAAGTCGGATCCTGGAACGAAAAAGCCTGATAAGACGGCGCGCTCCGGGAACAGGCCGGCAGCTGCAATTGATTGCCGCCAATATCGACACGATGTTTGTCGTGTCGTCCTGCAATCAGGATTTCAACATCGCGCGTCTGGAACGCTATATCGCCCTGGCATTTGACGCCGAGATCACTCCGGTTATCGTTTTGACAAAGGCCGATCTGGCCGCAAACCCTCAAGCCTATGTTGACGATGCCCAGGCGATTTCCGACCTCGTCGCCGTTATCACGCTCGACGCACGTGGCGGCGAGCCACGGGAAAGGCTGGCGGACTGGTGCAAGCCTGGCAAAACCGTCGCGTTTCTCGGGTCGTCCGGCGTGGGCAAATCGACCCTGACCAACGCCCTGGCGGATACGCGGCCGATCAAGACGCAGCCCATCCGTGAAGACGATGCCAAAGGTCGCCATACAACCACGCGGCGGCAGATGTATCTCATGCCGGGTGGATGCCTGGTGTTGGACACACCCGGAATGCGCGAGCTGCAGTTGACCGATGCGGCAGTCGGTATCGACGATGTGTTCGCGGACCTCCAAGGCCTGTCGACCCAATGCCGCTTCAACGACTGCCAGCATTTTGCGGAACCGGGATGCGCTGTCTTAAAGGCAATAGAGTCCGGCGATATCGACGCGGCACGGCTTGACCGATGGCGCAAACTCAAGGCCGAGGAAGCCTTCAATTCGTCCAGCTTGGCGGAGCGCCGGTCCAGGGATAAAGCGTTCGGCAAGATGGTCCGCTACGTAAAAAGGACAAAAGGCCTGAAAGGACTGGGACGATAAATCGAGCGCGGCTGTCCGCGACCCACTGTATCTGGCCTTCAAGGCCTTTTCGGCCGCCTGGAAGGGCAAGGAGATGCCGGTGCGGGCCGTCGAGGCCGAGGGCGGCTTCTGGACTTATTACCGCCGTGGCCTGCTGATCCAGATGACCAACCCGAAGGCGGCGCTGACCTGGATCGCGATCCTGTCGCTGGCGATGGACCCGACCGCCCCCGTCTGGGTCGGCGGCATCGTCGTCCTGGGCACCGGCATCATCTCCATCGCCGGCCACCTGACCTATGCCGTCGCCTTCTCGACCGGCCCGATGGTCGCCGGCTACCGCAAGGCCCAACGCCCGGTCGACGGCGCCCTCGGCACCTTCTTCGTTTTCGCGAGCTATAAGATCGCTATGTCAGACCGTTGAGCGGGGGTCTGGGGTGGCGTGGTTGTTAAGCGTCGAAGGCATCCAGCTTGGCAGCCGCATTTGTTTCAGAAGCGCAACTAATCAATTCGCCTCAAAGGCCGACGTGTGATCAACCGTTTTGTGCTGCGACCGTAAGATGATGTTCTGTTTCGTACATCCTATAAAAGCAAACTAGCGTGGTTCGCCAAAAACAAGAAGACTCGCCAAAGTGTTTCCCTCCGACTAAACTCAACTATGGAGGGAGGTCAAAATGACCACAGATGTAGACCGCGTTACTGAAACCGAAGTTTCGCTAGCTGTGTTAAGGATCGCCTCGGGTCGAGCTGATAGTACGGCTACCTTTCATAGACTTCGAAAAGAGCTTCCGAACTATCTCAATCTTTCAGCAGCAGATCGCAGGCGATCTGAGACACGACCTAACGAGGAAGTGTGGGAACAGCTTATACGGAACATCAAATCTCATTACGAATCCGAGGGCAACATCATCTGCGAAGGCTATGCGGAGCACGTGCCTCGCGTTGGTTACAGAATTACCGACAGTGGTAAACACTATCTCAAACGGCGGGGTTACTAGGAATATTTGGCCTTATAGCCGGGCTCAAGCCATTTGAGTTCTGTGCCGCCGGACGCATGCTTGTCCCAAACCACCCAAGCGTAGGCAGTAGTACCAGAACCCGCTCGCTTAGCACCTTTCATGTAGAATGTGATCCGCTCGCTGAAGACCCAAACACGGCTTGGTGGCGTCGTGCTAAAGATCGTGCGGGCTCGCTTTGCCCCCTCAAGAAAAGCGAGCCTGAGTAAGAGCGCAAACTTCTCATCAGCTTGCTTCAAAGCAGAGGCGACAAAGCCCTCAGCGCTGTGGAACGGCGGGTTAGTGACAATGTTCGGAGCACGGCGCGATGTATCGAGAAAGTCGTGACCAACCTCGCCAAAACCGCGATTAAAAAGATCGGAACTGATAACAACACTACCGGTTTCATCTAGGACTTTAGACATCTCGCCATCCCCACAAGCACATTCCCAAATGTCGCCCTTGAACGATTCGTTATCGATCAAAGCGAAAGTGGCCCATCGCGGCGTCGGATAGAAGTCTGGTCCGTCCAGATCCGCATTGCGCTTAGTGGTGGGCTTAAAGCCACCATTGATTTGGTATGTCGCATCCATCACTAAAATTGTCGCAGAATCAGTATGTTAGTCAAGTTCTCAAAATACGAGTCATTAGAATCACTTAGCCCCCGCGATCAGCTAGAAGCCGCCGCCGCCCCCTCCTACAACAACCCCAGCGACTTGAAACTCGCGTGTCCCTCGCGGCCGATGACCACGTGGTCGTGGACGCGGATCTCCAGCTTGGCGGCGGCCTCCACCACCGCCTGGGTCATGGCGATGTCGGCCTGGCTGGGGGTGGGGTCGCCGGAGGGGTGGTTGTGGACCAGGATGATTGCGGAGGCGTTCAGTTCCAGCGCGCGCTTGACCACCTCGCGCGGGTAGACCGGGGTGTGGTCGACCGTGCCGCGCTGCTGGCGCTCGTCGGCGATCAGCTTGTTCTTGCGGTCGAGGAAGAGGACGTGGAAACACTCGACCCGCTCGTGCGCCAGGGTCACGCGGCAGTAGTCGAGCAGCTTCTGCCAGGAGGCGACGACCGGCCGGTCCTGCGCCTGCTCGCGCGCCAGGCGCCGCGCCGCCTCCGGCACCACGGTCAGCACCGCCGCGCCCGCCTCCCCCAGGCCCTTGACCTTGGCCAGCTCCGCCGGCGTGGCGGAGAGCGCCCGCTCCAGGCTGCCGAAGCGGCCGAGCAGCTGCTTGGCCAGGGGCTTGGTGTCGCCGCGCGGGTTGGCGGCGAAGAGCAGCATCTCCAGCAGCTCGTGGTCGAGCAGCGTGCCCGGCCCCTGCTCCAGCAGGCGGCGGCGCAGGCGCGCGCGGTGGCCGAGGTAGTGGGGTTTCGACGCCGGCTCGGACGCGCGCCGGCCGCCGGTCTTGGACTCCTTGCCGATCGGGTCGTCCACCCGCGCCCGACCCCGACTAACCGTCGTAGGGCGGGCAGGTCCAGCCCTTGGGCGAGCCCGTGAAGATCTCGTAGCCTTCCGCCGTCACGCCGATGGAGTGCTCGAACTGCGCGGAGAGCGAGCGGTCGCGGGTGACCGCGGTCCAGCCGTCGTCCAGCAGCTTCACCTCGAAACGCCCCGTGTTCACCATTGGCTCGATGGTGAAGAACATCCCCTCCGTCAGGGCCACGCCGGTTCCCGGGCGGCCGTAGTGGAGGATCGAAGGGGCATCGTGAAAGACCCGGCCGAGACCGTGGCCGCAGAAGTCGCGCACGACCGAAAAGCGGTTCGCCTCCACGAAGGACTGGATGGCGTGGCCGATGTCGCCCAGCGTCGCGCCGGGCCGGACCACCTCGATCCCGCGCATCATGGCCTCGTAGGTCACCTCGACCAGCTTGCGCGCTTTGACGCTCGGCTTGCCGAGGTAGAACATCCGGCTGGTATCGCCGTGCCAGCCATCCAGGATGACGGTCACGTCGATGTTGATGATGTCGCCGTCGATCAGCTTCTTCTGTGGGCTCGGGATGCCGTGGCAGACCACGTGGTTGACGGAGGTGCAGATCGACTTGGGAAAGCCGCGATAGTTCAGCGGCGCCGGGATCGCCCCGCGCGCGACGATGAAGTCGTGGGCCAGTCGGTCCAGCTCCTCCGTCGTGACGCCCGGCTGCACCTGGGGCGTCAGGTAGTCCAGTGCCTCGGCCGCCAAACGGCCGGCCCGGCGCATGCCCTCGAAGTCCTCGGGGCCATGGATCACGATCTGTCGCCGTTCGGCGAGGGCCTGATCGGTCTGCATTGCGCCTCTGCTTGCTCTCGAAAGGAGGGAAAAGAAGCGATACGCCGCTTGCGCTCGCCGGCTGACTGGTAGTTTGCACCTGTCGCGCGGCGGTTCAAGGTCTTCGGGGCCTGCCCCGGCTCCCTGATAAAGTTGGAGCGCGATTCACGTCCCGACGGGACGGCGGCGCCCTAGAACCGGACCGGCAGAGCCTGCCCGACGAGGATCTCCCGCGGCGAGATCTCGCAGGCGACGCAGTAGGCCTCGACCCCGCGCGCCAAGGCCCGCGTCAGCGCCCTGGCGTAGCCCGGATCGAGGTCCCCGGCGATCGCGAAGGCCGTGCAGTCGACGCGCTGCACCACGTAGAGCATGACCGCGCGATGGCCGGCCTCGACCATGTCCCCCAGTTCTTCCAGGTGCTTGGCGCCGCGGGTCGTGACACAGTCCGGGAACTCCGCCAGACCGCCGCCGCGCAGCAGATGCACGTTCTTGACCTCGACGTAGCAGGGCGGGAGGCCGGCCTCCTCCAGCAGCAGATCGATGCGGCTGTTGCGGCCGTACTTGACCTCCCGGCGCAGCCCGCCGTAGCCCGAGAGTTCGGGGATCCACCCCGCCGAGATCGCTTCGGCCGCCAAGCGGTTGGGATGGCCCGTGTTGATCCCGACCAGACCCTGGCCGATTCCGTCGGCCGGCTCCACCAGTTCCCAGGTCCAGCGCAGCTTGCGGGCCGGATTCGTCGCCGACGACAGCCAGACCCGCGCCCCCGGCGTGGCGAGCCCCAGCATGGCGCCGGGATTGGGGCAGTGCGCGGTCGCCTCGCCGCCCTCCTCGAAGACCACGTCGGCGAGGAAGCGCTTGTAGCGGCGGATCAGGCGGGCGGGAACGAGCGGTCGGTCGAAACGCATGGCGGGCGGCACGCTAGAGCATGTTGCGATCGTATGGAATCGCCTCGCGGTTCCGCCGATCACAAGAAGCAGACTCTAATACTTTGAATCGAGACTGAATTTACCGCAATCGCCGGCCCCGATAGGTGGGTCCGGCCGATCGCTGTCCGGTCCGGACCGGATTCCGGCGGAAGGGACTCCCGGCCCCGGGGCCTCGTCGCCCGAGCGACAAGATGCCGGGGCCCGGCGGGCCGAAGAGCCTTGAGTCGCTTGCCGGATTATCGGGTCTTCGCACTTGCGGGAACCGGCGCCGCAGGTCAGTTTATCGGCTATGACGAAGCTGACACTCCTGATCCCCGCCGCTCTGCTGATCCTGCTGACCGCCTGCAGCGAGCCCGAGCGACAGCCCAGCGGTCTTCCGGCCGCCACCGCGCCGGCCGGGGAAACCTCGCCTCTGCTCTCCGTCCCGCCCGAGGCCCTGGTCTGGAGCCAGCCGGGCGTGGCCGACGACCGCCGGCAGGACGATATCGAGAGCTGTTACGCCTTCGCCCGGGCGCGGGTTCAAACCAATCGTCAGATCGACCAGGATATCCGCGGAAACCTCAGTCAATCCGGCAGCTACAACACCACGCGCGGGTTCCAGGGGCGGCTCGACGACTTCGAGTCGCGCAACCGCCAGTCCCGGCTGTTCAACGACTGCATGGAGTCCAAGGGCTACGTGCAAGGCGCGCCCGCCGACGCCGCCGACCCGCAGCCGGCCCAGTAGGCCTCGCATGTCGGACACCACCGTCCCGGAGAGCGGGAGCCGCGTCGTCACGGCCGCTCTTCTGCTGATCGGCAACGAGATCCTCTCGGGCCGGACCAGGGACGCCAACCTCACCTACATCGCGACGCGCTGTACCGAGCTGGGCATTCGCCTGGTCGAGGCGCGGGTCGTGGCGGACAGCGAGGCGGCGGTCGTGGAGGCGGTCAACAGCCTGCGCGCCAGGGTCGACTACCTCTTCACGACCGGCGGCATCGGCCCGACGCACGACGACATCACGGCGGACTGCGTCGCCAAGGCGGTCGGCCGGCCCCTGATCGAGCATCCGGAGGCACGGGCCCTGCTGGAGGCGCACTACGGCGACCAGATCAACCCGGCGCGTCTGCGCATGGCGCGCACGCCGGAGGGCGCGGAGCTGATCGAAAATCCCGTCAGCACGGCGCCCGGCTTCCGAACCGGGAACGTCTACGTGCTGGCGGGCATTCCGAAGATCATGCAGGCGATGTTCGAAAGCCTGGCGCCCGACCTGGTCGGCGGCGCGCCCCTGCTCTCCCGCGCGCTGGAGGTCGACCTGCCGGAGAGCGTGATCGCCGGCGTTCTGACCGAAGCCCAGGCCGCCTTCGCCGACGCCGTCGACATCGGCAGCTATCCCTTCGCGCGCGGCGGCGGATTCGGAGTCTCGGTCGTCCTGCGCGGGACCGACGGCGAGACGCTGGCCCGTAGCCTCGCCACCGTGGCCGCCGGCCTGCGCGACCTGGGCGGCACCGTCGAGGAGCGGACCTGACCGGCGCCGGGCCCAGGCGACAAGCGGCACAGGCGCCGATGACCGAGGCAGCGGCACGACGAACCTAGGCGACGATGGCTGCCACGGAACCGGCGCTGCCGGGCGCTGCGGCCGTCAGATCCAACTCGCCGACGACCTCCTCCACCGACAGGACCCGCCCCCACAGCCGGGTGAAGGCACCGAGCGTCATATCCTGCATCTCGTCGCTGCAGGTGCCGGTGGCGTCGGAGACCATCACGGACTCGAAACCCCGGTCGGAGGCCTCGCGCGCGGTCGTCTCGACGCAGTTGTTGGTCGAGACCCCGACGGCAACGATCTGGGTCAGCCCCTTGGCCCGCAGCACCGAGTCCAGCGGCGAGGACGCGAAGCCCCCCTGGGTGGTCTTGTTGAGAACGAGTTCGCCCGCCAGCGGTTTGAGCTCGTCGAGGATCTCATGCTCGCGCGTGCCCGCGTGGTTGTTGAGCGTGGACAGGAAGGCGCGCATATGCGGCGGTGCGTCGGAATAGTCGGGCAGCCGCGCACCCAAAGTCAGGAAGATGACCGTCTCTCCGGCGGACCGGAAGGCCTCGAGCAGACGCTGGATCCCCGGCACCACGACGGTTTCGATGCGGTCGAAGCGGTAATCGGCGTCGGCCAGCTTGCCCTGGTCGGCCAGCCACTTGCCCAGGCCATGACGGCGGCTGCCGCTGGCGTACTGCATGTCCACGACCAGCAGGGCGCAGGATCCGCGGGTGAGACGAAACTCGTGATTCAGGACATCGATGTATTGGGCCACAACTCCTCCTCCGCCCCCGCCGGGGCTCAGTCCAGGAACGCCAAAGAAATCCAAGGCAGATAGGTGACCAGCACCAGCGCCAAAAGCATGATGCCGACGAAGGGAACGACGCCCCGGATCACCTCCTCCGGCCGGGTGCCGGAGATACCCGAGATGACGAACAGGTTCATGCCGATCGGCGGCGTGATCGCCGCGATCTCGATATTGAGGGTCAGGATGATGCCGAAATGGACCGGGTCGATACCCAGTTCCCGCACCGCCGACAGCAGCAGCGGCGCCACCACGGTCAGAATCGTCACGCCGTCGAGGAAGCAGCCCAGCACCAGAAGCGCCAGGTTGACGATCAGCAGGAACATCCAGGGTTCGAGGTCGAAGGCGCCGACCGCCTCGACGATCCCGGCGGGGATCCCCGCCAGAGTCGCCAACAGGCCGATGAAGAGCGCCTGGGCCACGATGAAGAGGATGGAGGCCGTCATCCTCGCGCTGCGCGCGAAGATGACGGCCAGAGCGGCGAGACCGACGGTGCGATAGACGAAGGCGGCGATGAAGAGGCCGTAGAGGGCGGAAATCGCCGCCGCCTCGGTCGGCGTGAAGATGCCGCCGTAGATGCCGCCGAGAACGATGGTCGGCATCAGCAGCGCCGGCCCGGCCCGGCCCAAGGCCCGCAAAGCCGAGGTCGGCGAAAAAGCACCGCGTTCGCCCCAGCCGTTCCGGTGGACGAGCACCAGGGTGACGCCGATCAGGAGCAGCGTGACGAGGGTGCCGGGCAGGATCCCCGCCTTGAACATGTCGGTCACCGAGACCTGGGCAATGGCCCCGTAGATCACGAAGACGATGCTGGGTGGGATCATGATACCCAGGGTGCCGCCGGCCGCGAGCAGTCCCCCCGAGAAACGGCGCGGATAGCCGGCCCGGTCCAGCTCGGGGATGACGATCCGCCCGAGCGCCGCGGCCGAGGCCACCGAGGAACCGGTCATGGCGCCGAACAGGGCCGCCGAGAGCGTCGCCCCCACCGCGTCGCCGCCGCGGATCGGGCGGGTAACGCAGCGCATGAGGTCGAACAGCTGAGGCGCCATGCGCGCCTCCACCATGATGTTGCCGGCCAGAATGAAGAAGGGGATCGCCAACAGCACGAAGCTGTCCAGGCCCGAAAATTGGGACTGTGCCAGTTGCGTCAGGGAGGTGACGTCGAACAGCAGGATCGTCGCCAGCCCGACGGTGCCGAGGGCGAAGGCGACCGGCACGCCCAGAACCAGCAGCACGAAGAGCGCGACAATGAGAAAGACAGCCAAAGCGCCTAGAATCCCGTCGTCAGGGAAGGGTGGCGAGAGCGCCAGATCCGCAGTATGCGTTCGACCAGCCGGAGGCTGACCAGGAGGTAGCCGAGCGGCACGATGGCCTGAAAGGCCCAGATCGGAATCGCCAGGTCGCTGTCCGCGGACATCAGCCCGTAGCTTCGGCTGTCCTGCACGAGTTGGACGCCATACCAGGCGACAAAGAGACAGAAGACGAGACAGACCAGACTGGTCAGCACCTCCAGCCATCGCTTGACCCGCGCCGGCAAGAGCTCGACGAAGACGGTGACCTTGATATGGGCGTCGCCGCGCACCGCCGCGGCGACGCCGAAGTAGGTGAGCCAGATCAAGGTGTAGCGCGACACCTCCTCGCTCCAGATGAAGGAAACGGAGAACAGGCTGCGCGCCGCGATCTCCAACACCACGATGGACAGCCCGAGAAAAAGGAGCAGCCCCGCGAGCGCATCCTCAAAGCGGTCGAGGACGCGGCGAAACACCGCCATCCCCCGCTACGGGGCCTGCTGGAAGCTGCGCAGCTTGTCCAGAAGCTCCGAGCCGAAGCGCTCCTCCGCTTCGTCCCACTGCACCTTCGTCACCTCGATCCAGGCGCTGCGTTGCTCGTCGGTCAGGCGATGCACCTCGATGCCGCTCGCGGCGATCTTCTCGAAGGCCAAGGCAGCTTCCGTTCGGGCGCGTTCCCGATGGTTGCGCGTCACTTCCTCGATGGCCTCGCTGAGGATCGTCTGGTGTGCCTCGCTCAGCCCCTCCCACCAGGCCTTGTTTACAGCCCAGGGGTAAAAGGCGAAGTAGTGCGGCGAATCGGTCACGTAGGCGACCACATCGTCCCAGCCATAGGAGATGAAGGCATCGGCCGGAGTGTTCAGCCCGTCGATCACCCCACGCTCCAGCGCGGCGGAGACCTCGGTGACGTTGATCGGCACCGGCTCCGCGCCGAGCAGTTCCAGAGTGCGCGCATTGGTTCGGCCGAGTGCCCGCAGTTTCAGCCCGGCGAAGTCTTCCGGCATCTTCAGCGCACGTTCGGTATTACCGACAGGCAGGTAATCGTAAACCAGACTGCCGATGACCAACGCACCCTTCTCCTCGATCTCCGAGAACACGCTGGACATGAAGGCCTCGTCGTCGGCGGCGCGGTAGAAAGCCTCGTGCGTAGGGAAGGTGAAGGGCAGCTCGAATACTGAGATCTGCGGCGAAACGGCGGACCAGTAGACCGAGACGAGAGTCGCCATCTCGGCGTCGCCACGCATCACCGCCTGCAGGATGTCGAGGCCCTTGTAGAGGCTGCCCGACGGGTAGAACTCCACCTCGATCTCACCGTTCGAGCGCGCCTCCACGAGCTCGATGAACTCTTGGTTGGCCAGACCGGGCGATATATCCGCGTTGTACTCGACCGGGAACCTGATCTTCAGCTCCTGAGCATCGGCCTGGGGCATAACCGCGACCGTCGTCACCGCCAGGGCCGATAGGGCCGTCTTCGCCATGAACTTCATCTCGTGAGCCTCCTTGGTTTCTCATTTTCTTGGTATCTCAGTTTTGCTTCGGCGCGTTTTCTTCCAGAAGACTCAAGGTCTCCTCAAGAGACAGCACATCGGCGTAGCGGCGCCCGACGTCCCGAAGGTTGTCCTCATGCGGGCGCAGATCGACATCGCCGCAACAGTCGTGCGGCACCATCACGCGAAACCCGTAGGAGAAGGCGTCGATGACCGTCGCCCGCACGCAACCCGAGGTGTTGCAGCCGATCACGATCGTCGTATCGACCCGCTCCTTGATCAGGTAGGAGATCGCCGGCGTCTGGAACAGCAACGAAGGCCCGATCTTCTGCACCACGACATCGTAGTCCCGATCGTAGATGCGCGGATCCAACTCCGTGGTCCAGTTGCCCTGGTGGAACTCGCTGGTCACCGCCGGAATCTTCCAGTGCAGCGCATCCTTCTCGCCGCAACTCGCCACGAAGGTCTGCACCACCGGAACGCCGAGACGCCGTGCGGCGGCGAGGAGGCCAACGCTTTTCTGCACCGCCTGCTCGACCAGGGGGCTGCCGCCCAACGGGCTGGCGCTATCGGTGAAGCCGCGCTGAAAATCGACCACGAGGACGGCCGGGCGTTTGCCGAAACCGATCTCACGCGCGCCGAACCCCTGCTCCTTGTAACCGTCCTCCGTCATCGCTTCCCCTCCTCGCCTCAGGACTGGAGTTTCAGGTCGACGTCAAAGCGATCCTTGAAGGCCTGCCTGACCTTGTCGAAGACCACGCCGACACGGATCACGCTGAAGTCGTTGAAATCTATGATCGTGCTCGACCGCCCCTGGTCGTTGGCGTACTTCGATTGGCCGTAGTCGACGCAGATATCGGCAGCCGCCAGCACCTCCGGCTCGATCTCCTGCAGGCGGTACTTGCTGCCCTTCAGGGACGTGTTGGCGGAGGAGCCGAACACCGGCTTGCCGGCGGCCGAGGATTGCCGGGCGATCTCGTCGTGGAAAGCACCGGCGTTGAGCAACATGTCGAGCGTCTTCGCCTTCGTGGAGTTTTGTATGACGAAGGGGTCGACCTCGCGGAAACAGGCGTGATCGTCCCGAAAAGGCGCGACCACGGAAAAGGGCAGGCGGTCCTGCTCGATCACGGTCCGGATCATCTCCCGCTTCTCGTCCGGCAGAATGTGAATCTCCTCGCTCATCCGCCAGTTCGAGAACATGCCGCTCGGCTTCTCGTAGCTGCGATTCTTCGCTGCGAAGATGCGACGGATCGCGTCCTCGCGATGACCGACGATGGCATAGGCCACGTCGAGCGGCACGATGGCGACACCGCCGCCGTAGAGCACCTCCAGGACCTGCGCCACGTCACGCTCCAGGCGCTCGCGCGGAATGGGATCCCCGGTCGTCTGGATCGGCGGCTGCGGCGCAATGGTCTGGGACATCGTCTTCTCCTTACTGGTGCCGGACTGCTGCCAGGCCTCGCTCAGGCCGCCGGCTTCTCGGCGGCCCGCCGTTCCGGGCCGATCAAGCAGGTCACGAAAGCAGCAGCGTCGCCATCGCGCCAAAGCCGGGCGACCGCGGCCTCCAGCCCCTCGGGGTCGAGCCAGTCGACCCCCGGATTGAGACGTTCGAACTTGCGGGCGAAATGGGCGCGCGACATCTGCCGGCGCGGCGTTCCGAGGCTGTCGAGGACACGGGCTTCGCGGCGCTCGCCATTGGTCAAGTCCAGCTCGACGCTCATCCCGAAGTGGCGTGGGAAGGCCGCCTCCAGGGACTCGTCGGTCCTGGCCTCGACCAGGTCGCAAAGGCGGTGACGCGCCGGAGAGACCAGTGCGTCGACTGCGAAGCCCTCCAGGCTCTCCGGCCCGTCGAGCAAGGCGGCGGCCACGGTGAAGGGCAGACTGTACTGGGCCGCCATCTTGGAAGCCGGCCGGCGCTGCATGTGCTGTTCTACGACCAGACCCGGCCCGCCGAAGGACAGGCTGGCGATGGACTCGAGCGGCAGGGTGAAGTCATCCGTGACCGTCGCCAGCGCATCCAGTCCCGCATGGAACAGCCGGCAGCAGGGATAGGGCTTGAAACTGATGTCATGGATCGCCTGGGGCGCCCCCAGCCCCGCCGTCAGCCGCTCCGGGTCGGGTGCACTTCCGTAGAGGGCCAGCACGCCGTAGCGCCCGTCGAAGGCGCGCGACGGGCCCCAAAGGCTCTTGCGCACCAGATCCGCCGCGGTGATGCCGCGCTGCGCGGCGATCCCGGCATGCAGGCGCTTGACCTCGGGCGCCTGGGCGTCTTCGGAGAACTGCATGGACCCGCCGGTCATCGACAGCGCCAGGCCCCAAGCGGCGGCAAGCGCCTCGGGCGGCAGCCGATAGAGCAGCGCGGCGGTGGCAGCCGCGCCGAAGGTGGTGAACACGGCCGTCGGATGGAAACCGCGCTCGAGCATCTCCCCGGCTCCGACCGCGGCCCCCAGACGTGCCGTCGTCTCATAGCCGGCAGCGATGGCACGGGCGATCTCGCGTCCCGTCGGGGGTGTCTCGGCTTCGCTCGCGGCTTCGCTGGCGACGGCCAGGGCTGAGGCGATGACCGGCGCCCCGGGGTGGCTGACGGAGACGTCGTGGGTGTCGTCCAGTTCCAGCGCGTGGGCCGAGGTGGCGTTGGCCATCGAGGCCAGGGCCGGAGGACAAGCGAAGCCGGTGCCGAGCACCTGGGCCGCGCCGCTACCGGCGGTCGGCCGGGCATGTTCGGCGAGGGCCTGCGACCAGGCTTCCTCGGCGCCGCGCAGGGCGACCGCGGCGTGATCGAACAGCAGCCGGGACAGCTGGGTCCAGTCCGCCTCGCTCAAGTCCGCGTCCGACCAGCCGCAGAGATGCCGCGCCAGATCCAGGGTGCGATCCCGGCCGCTCATCGGAGCGCGACCCTGCCCTTGCGGCCCGTCTTGCATGCCCGTCCGGGCCTTTGCGGCAGCAGGGACGGACCTGCGGCCTGCAAGGCGTCGCGCGGCGCGACTTCGAGGGTTTCGACGCCGCGGGATCTGCCGGTCTCGGACATTTCACCTCCGCTCTTAGTCATAATATTGCATACACTTTTTATAGGCGTGCAAGCACAATTCGCCCCGCGGAGTTCGACACGCCGCCCCCGGCTCGGCCACCGGCCTGGCGGCGACGGGATTCAGCCGGACTTCGTCCTGACTGCGGTCGAGGACCCCCCGCTACTCGGCGGCCCGAGCCGGGCGGGTTTGGTGCAGCATACGCTCGCAGGCGACCAGAATGTGCTCCTTCATCAGAGCCCGGGCGCGGTCGGCCTGACGGCTCTGAAGGGCATGCAGGAGCGCCCGATGATCGGCCTGGGACCGGAACAACTCGTCGTCCGAGAAGCCAAAATAGTTGCGGATGATCAGAGGCAGACCGCTCGTGCGATCGATCAGTTCCAGCAGATGACGATTGGCGCAGTGGGCATAGATGGTTTCGTGAAACTGCTTGTTCAGAGCCAGAAAATCGCTGCGCTTGGTGTCCTGCGAGAGGCCTTGCGCACCGATCGTCTCGTCCATTTCCTGTGCCAGCCGGACCAGCGATGCCTCCGTCGGAGGCTCCAGCCCGCGTTCGGCGGCGATCCGTACCGCCTCCGATTCCAGGATGCTCCGGCAGACGTAGATCTCGGACACGTCGTCTTCGCTGTAGGTCGCCATGATGTGGCCGCGGTTCGGCTCGTAGACCAGCAGTCCCTCGAGTTCCAGCCGGTTCAGCGCGGCGCGGATGGGGGTGCGTGACAGACCGAGCTGGCGTGCCAGCCGAGCCTCGCGAACCCGCACTCCCATGTCGAAGGTGCCCCCTTCGATCAACCGCCGGATCTGTCTGTAGGCCGACAGGCTCAAGTCATCCATGGTCAAAAACTGTACAGAGAGACCACCACTTTCACCAGCTTTGAGCGAATTCAGCCGGCAATTTCGGGCGATCTGTATGCACTTTTCAGGAGATTGCGGCCGGAACCGCGCGTCATCCAGTTAGGCCAAAGCCAGCGAAGCGGCTTTCTGGCGTCCGAGTTTCAGCTAAAGAGTAAGGATCCCGTCAGTCGCCCGGCTCCGGTTTTCGCCGGCCCATCAGTCGAAAGGCGGCGGGCGCCAGAACCACGATCAGCACGATGCGCACGATATGGTGGGTGGCGACGAAGGCCGCATCGGCCCCCAGCGCGATGGCGATCAGACTCATCTCGGCGAGGCCGCCGGGCGCGAAGGCTAAAACCAGCGCACGCGGATCGAGGTCCAGCGCGAGGCTCAGCCCGCCGGCGAACAGCAGGGTGACGGTCACCAGGATCGCGGTGGCGCCGATCGACTGGACCAGGGTCTGGAGCACCAGCCGCAGCTCGGTGCCGGCGAAACGCGCACCGATCGCCGCGCCGACCGCGACCTGGGCGGCGGAGACCAGCTCGACCGGCGGCGCCGCCTCGGTCCAGCCGGCCAGATGCACGCCGGCACTGACCAGCATCGGTCCGACCACGGCCGCGGCCGGCACCTTGACCGCCCGCGCCAGGGCGAAGCCGACGATCCCGCAGAGCGTCAGAATGCCCAGGTCGGTGAGCGGAATGCTGGCGATCGGCAGGCCGGCGGCCGGGCGGCTGCCCGGCTCGAACTCCTCCAGCCAGCGGAAGGCGAAGGGGATGGTCAGCACGACCAGCAGCAGCCGCGAGGCATGGGCGAGAGAGATCCGCCGAGCATCGCCGCCCATCTCGCTGCCGACCACGATCATCTCCGACAGGCCACCGGGCATCGCCGAAAAGTAGGCGGTGATCGGGTCGTAGCCGCAAACGCGCCGGAAGTAGAGCAGACCCGCGCCGCCGGCCAGCGCGATGTAACCGATCAGCGAGACCAGGCTGACGACCCACTCGTCGAGTCGCGCCAGGATCTCGGGCGTGAAACCGCTGCCCAGCATGACGCCGAGAACGGCGACCATCACGGTGCGCAGCGGTTGCGCCATCGCGATCGGGGCCCCCGCGACAGCGGCGACCGTCGTCGCGGTCATGGCGCCGATCATCCAGGGCAGCGGCAGGCCGAGTGCCGCAGCGGCCCAGCCGCCCAGGCTACCGAGGATCAGCGCCAGGGCGATGCCGGGCGCGCGCTGCTTCAGATCCGGTTTGGGAACCGGTTCGGAGGCCGGCTCGGGGGCCGGAGCGACGTCCGGGCCGGGGTCAGGGTTGGAGGGTGAGTCTCGCACTCAGCCGCGCCTAGGCGGCCGACAGGCGCTCGGCGACCAGACGCTCGGTGAGGCGGTCCATGAAACGCTCGCAGAGCGCCACCTGCTCAAGGGCGATGAACTCGTTCGGCTTGTGCGCCTGCTCGATCGAGCCGGGTCCGCAGACCACCGAGGGAATCGCCGCTTCGTTGAAGAGGCCGGCCTCGGTGCCGAAGGCGACCTTGCTGGTCGCGTTCGCGCCGGTCAGAGCCTTGGCCAGGGCCACGACCGGATGCTCGCCGGGCGTATCCATTGGGGCGATGGTCGACATTTCCTCGAAGCTGAAGCCCGTACCCGGCCGGCGCGCCTGCATCTCCGGCTCCAGCACCTCACGGGCATAGACGACGACCTCATCGTAGAGCGGTCCGTAATCCTCGGTGGGCAGATTGCGGAACTCGAACTCGAAGCTGCAGTCCTTCGGCACGATGTTGAGGGCGGTCCCGCCCTGAATCGTGCCGGTGTGAACGGTGGTGTGGGGCACGTCGAAGTCTCGGTCGAAGGGGCCTTCTGCCTCCTTGCGCCGGGCCATTTCCTGCAGCTTGACGACCAGCCGGGCGGCGTACTCGACGGCATTCACGCCGGTCGGCGCCAGGGAGGAGTGAGATTCGAAACCGCGCACGCTGCAGGTCACGGAGATCTTGCCCTTGTGCGCGTTGATCACCTTCATGTCGGTCGGTTCGCCGACCACCACCAGCGCCGGCCGGACCGGCAGCTCGGCGAGACGGGCCAGCAGGGGACGCACGCCCAGGCAGCCGACCTCCTCGTCGTAGGAAAAGCAGAAGTGCACCGGCGTCTTGAGGTCGGCCTTGGCGAAGATCGGAGCCTTGGCCAGGGCGACGGCGACGAAGGATTTCATGTCGCAGGTGCCGCGCCCGTAGAGCTTGCCGTCTTTCTCGACGATCTCCCAGGGATCGGTCTGCCACTCCTGACCGTCCACAGGAACCACGTCGGTATGGCCAGAGAGCGCGATCCCGGGGCGGTCGGCCGGGCCGAGGGTGGCGTAGAGATTGGCCTTCTGACCGGTCTCGTCGTAGATCAGCTCGCAACTGGCGCCCAGGTCGGCCAGGTAATCGCGCACGTATTCGATCAAGCCGAGGTTGGAATTTCGACTGGTCGTGTCGAAGGAAATCAGCTTGCGGATCATCTCAAGCGAAGACTCGGAGGGACGGGCCATTCGGGACCTTCTCTGACGCTGGTGAGGGCAGGAGACTGTTCTACGAAGTCATCAGTTATAGCAGCCGGCTTCGGGAAAGTGCAGCGGGTCCGCGACAAAGCAGACACCTTGGGGACGCAAGGCTGAGGTCAGGGAGAGCCGAGCGTGTGCGGATCCGCCTCCGGCGGGCGCTGCAACAGACTGAAGGGCGTGGTCTCGCTGCGCGCCTCGGCCAGCAGCCAGTCGCGAAAGGCGACCACCTTGGCCCGATCCGCCATGGCGGGACTGCAAACGATCCAGTAGGCGAAGCTGGTGCGCAGCCGGGGACCGAAGGGACAGACCAGGCGTTCGGCCCGCAGGTCGTCGCAGGCCAGCGAGAGCCGGCCAAGGGCAACGCCTTCCCCCGCCATCGCCGCCTCCAGCACCATGGCCATGTGGGAATAGCCGGGGCCGCGCTCCCAATCGATGCCGCTGTCCTGCAAGCCGGCCGCCTGGAACCAGACTCGCCAGTCGGGACTGTCGGCGGTGCCGCTCACCTCGTCGTGCAGCAGGGTGTGATGCCGCAGGTCCTCGGGATCCCGCAGGGCGTTCCGGCCTTCGCAGAGCGACGGCGCGCAGACCGGCAGGATTTCGTCGCCCATCAGCCAGTCGACACGCAGACCCGGATAGATCCCGGATCCGTAGCGAATGCCGATATCGATCTCGTCGCGCTCCAGGTCGGCCAGACGGTCGTCGGCGGAGACCAGGACGTCGATCTCCGGATGCGCCGCACGAAAGCGGGCCAGACGCGGCAGCAGCCATTTCGAGGCGAAGGACGAGAGCGCCGAGACGCGCAAGGGCCCGCCGGCCTCAGCCTGCCGCAGGCGCCGGGCGGCCGCGTCCAGAAGATCGAAGGCCTCCTGCGCCGCCGGCAGCAGGCTGCGTCCGGCCTCGGTCAGGACAAGCGCCCGATTGAGCCGGCGGAACAGCGGAAGGCCGAGATGATCTTCCAGTGCCTTGACCTGATGGCTGACAGCGGCCTGGGTGACGGCCAATTCATCCGCCGCCTTGGTGAAGGACAGGTGGCGGGCCGCCGCCTCGAAGGCGCGCAGAGCATTCAGCGGAGGGAGACGACGACGACGCATGGCAGCCTTGCTCGCCTATAAAATTTCTAATCTCACTCCCGAGATAACATCGTTTGCGCCGAAGCCTCAAGC
Organism: Algihabitans albus; assembly: GCF_003572205.1. Taxonomy (NCBI): domain Bacteria; kingdom Pseudomonadati; phylum Pseudomonadota; class Alphaproteobacteria; order Rhodospirillales; family Rhodovibrionaceae; genus Algihabitans; species Algihabitans albus. The sequence continues at coordinate 471,740 of NZ_QXNY01000006.1, read as the reverse complement.
CGCACAGATTCTCTGGTGAAAGGAACGCAACGGCGTTTCCTCTCGATTTGCAGCCATGAGGAGATTTGTCATGACGATATCAGTCGGAACCCTGCGGCGGTTCGTATCCCATGGCCACACCGCCGACCATGACTCCCTCGCCGACTACGCCAAGGCGCCTTTGCGGCAGTCCGGCGCCGTCGGCCCGCTGGAAGCTCTGATCAACCTGTTTATCGCTTGGCAGGATCGCGCCAACCAGCGTCACGACCTGGCGGAGATGGACGACCGGCTCCTGCGCGACGTCGGCCTGGACCGCCTGGACGTCGAGCGCGAAATCGCGAAGCCCTTCTGGCGTTCCTGAGGTGACCGCAGCGCCGTGTCGCTTTCGTTCCGGGCGCAGCGATACCCTCCAAACGAAAACGGCCCGCGTGATCAAGCGGGCCGTTTCCTCTTTGGGTCGGTTGTAAAACAATTGGCTTATGCTGCATTGGTTCTGAAATGGACCAGATCGCGCAGCCACAGCCCTCTACTGCGCCGGCTACGGCGACCGACTGGAATTCGGTCGTGGTGGTCGTGCTCGGCATTACTATTTTCGCGATTGCACAAGGGCTGACCCACCCCTTGATTTCGCTCTTGCTCGCCGAACGCGGGGCGTCGGATCTGTTGGTCGGGCTGAACGCAACGGCATTCATGCTGGGGCTGGGAATCTCGGTTTTAGCAGTGCCGCGTCTGTCGAGACGCATGCGCGCAGGACAAGTAATCGTGGCAGGTCTGATCGGCACGGCTGTGGTCCTGTCCGCTTTTGCGATCTTCGACACCCTTGCCGCGTGGTTCATCCTCCGGTTTGCACTCGGTTTCTGCGTAAACGCCATTTATGTCTTCGGGGAAGCTTGGTTAAACGTCGCGACGGCAGACAAGGTGCGCGGCCGCGTTTCGGGCATCTACGGCGCCGGCATGACGGCGGGCTTTGTGATCGGCCCCATGATGATCCCGCTGCTCGGTACCGAGAACGGTCTCGCCTTTGCCGCCTGTGCGGTGATCGTGTCTCTGGTTGCTTTTGCCTTCGCGCAGTTGTCCAGGCGGGCGAAAGTCGAACCCGGCAAGCTTGAGCTTTCGGACCTGCCGCGTTTTGCGCGTGCCGCGCCGCTGCTGCTGTTTCTTGTACTTACCTTCGGCTTTGCCGACGCATTGGCTCTGGCCCTGGCGCCGCTGCACCTGACGGCGGGCGGAGCTTCGGTTAATGCGGCAGCCACCTTCGTCGCGGTCATGCATGTCGGTATGTTCGTCGCCCAACCGTTTCTGGGCATCCTTCTCGATCTTAGAGACCGGTGGTTCATCGCCGCGGCCTGTCTGTTCGCCACCGGTCTCTCCTTCGGCGCCCTGCTTCTGGTGCCTGCGACCAGTTGGCTCGTGTGGCCGCTCGGCGCGCTTGCCGGAGCCGCGTTCTTCGGCATCTACACCTGTGCGCTGTCGATCCTGGGGCGCGAGTACCACGGCCCGATGCTGGTCGCCGGCGCATCGGCTTTTTCGGTGGCCTATGCGCTCGGCGGTATGGTCGGACCCGCAGTCTCCGGCGTTACCAGCACGCTGCTGCCCGGAGCGACCTTTCTGCCAGTGGTGGTGGTTGGATTTGGCGGCGCGCTCATCGTTATCCGGCAGCGGAAAAAATTTGCCGGCCTGTTGGACGAATGAGCGGGTGTCCAATTTAGCGATGAGCGGATGCGGAGCGCTCTCTCGACCGCCCCGAACTCTCCACTGCTCCGAAACCTTCTCAGGTTGCGCACGACCTCGCGGCAAGCAGACCAACACAATGTTCGTGCTGTCGGCATAGAGGTGCCAGCAGGGTCGCTGCGCCTTCTCCAGTGTATCGCCCGCTCGGCAGTCCATAGACGACGGCGCGCTATTCGGTCATCACCTGCTGTTTGGCGACCTCGAGCAGTTCATCCATCTTCTTGCGCAGCCGATGCTCGGAGATATCGACCTTCTTGTCGGTCAGGTCGCCCATCACCTTGCGGTAAACGTCCTCGTGACCGGCCTCCTCGAAGTCGGAGGAGACCACCTCCTTGGCATAGGCGTCCGCGGCCTCGCCCTTGAGGTCCATCAGTTCGGCCGCCCAGAGCCCCAGCAGCTTGTTGCGCCGGACATCGACCCGGAACTGAACCTCCTGATCGTGCTTGTACTTGTCCTCGAACGCCTTTTCGCGATCGTTGAAGCTCATGCCTGCACCACCCTTGCTTTTGCCTAGAGCAGGATCGCCTTAGGCGGACCCGCTTCGGTGAATCCACCTCAGGCGATCCTGCTCCCATCATCCAGCTGGAGCGTGATCGTCCTGCCGCCCTTGTGCGGCGGCCGATCGCCGCCACCGGTTGGCCGCCGTTATAGCCCTTGGGTTACGGCAGGTGAACCGAAACTGCACAGTGCTTATGATTGGCGTCCCATGTGTACGATCGTTCTTCTCAGACGCCCCGATACCGCTTGGCCCGTCCTGCTCGCCGGCAACCGGGACGAGATGCGTGACCGCCCCTGGCGCGGCCCCGGACGCCACTGGCCCGACCGGCCGGAGGTGGTTGCGGGACAGGACGAACTGGCCGGCGGGTCCTGGCTGGGCGTCAACGACCACGGCGTGCTGGCCTGTATTCTGAACCGCTACGGCTCGCTCGGGCCGGCGGCCGGAAAGCGCAGCCGGGGCGAACTGGTGCTGGAGGCGCTCGACCATGCCGACGCGAGCGCCGCCGCGGCGGCGCTCGCGCAACTGGAGCCCTCGGCCTATCGCAGCTTCAATCTGGTGATCGCCGACTCCCAGGATGCCTTCTGGCTCCGCCACATCGGCGAGGATGCCGAGTCGGTCGTGGTGCAGCCTCTGCCGCCGGGCCTCTCAATGATCACCGCCGCCGATCGCAACGATACCAAGAGTCCGCGCATCGGGCATTTCCTGCCCCGGTTTCGCGATGCGACTCCACCGGATCCGGCGGCCGACGACTGGAGCGCCTGGGAAGCGCTGCTGGCGAGCCGGGACCATGGTCCCTCGGTCGGGCCGGAGGGCGCGATGAACGTGGCGCTTCCCAACGGCTTCGGCACGGTGTCCAGCTCCCTGCTGGCGCTCGCCAAGCCGGAGGCCGAGCGGCCGCGCGCCCTCTGGCGTTTCGCCGCCGGATCCCCGGACGGCGCGGCCTTCGAAACGGTGGATCTCTAGCGGCGCGCCGACCCGCTCGCTCGACGTTTAGCAGACCGGCCCCACGTCAGATTGTTTCTCCCGATGGGGGCTGCTATATGAGGACTTTCTCCTACGAGGGATGCGCCGTGATGCGATCGGTCGGGTTCTCATGCGGAACCGACGGCCGGCGACAGCTCCCGGTTTCCCCAGTTCGGACGTAACAGGATGCGACGCAGACGGATTTACGAGGGCAAGGCCAAGGTTCTTTTCGAAGGACCGGAGCCGGGCACCCTGGTGCAGTACTTCAAGGACGACGCCACCGCCTTCAACGCCCAGAAGAAGGGCGTGATCACCGGCAAGGGCGTGCTGAACAACCGCATCAGCGAGTTCTTCATGCTGCGTCTGGCGGAGATCGGCGTGCCGACCCACTTCGTGCGTCGTCTGAACATGCGCGAGCAGCTCGTGCGCCAGGTCGAGATCATTCCGCTGGAGGTGGTGGTCCGCAACGTGGCCGCCGGCAGCTTCGCGGAGCGCTTCAAAACGGAAGAGGGCACGCCCCTGCCCCGCTCGATCGTCGAGTACTACCTGAAGAACGACGAGCTGGGCGATCCGCTGGTCACCGAGGAACACATCACCGCCTTCGGTTGGGCGGCGACCCAGGACCTCGACGACATGCTGCACCTGGCCCTCAGGATCAACGACTTCCTCTCGGGTCTGCTGATCGGCGTCGGCCTCAAACTGGTCGACTTCAAGCTGGAGTTCGGTCGCCTGTGGGACGACGAGGAGCAGATGCACATCGTGCTGGCCGACGAGATCAGCCCAGACTCCTGCCGTCTCTGGGACCTGAAGACCAACGAGAAGCTGGATAAGGACCGCTTCCGCCGCGACCTCGGCAGCGTCGCCGAGGCCTATCAGGAAGTGGCGCGCCGGCTCGGCGTGCTGCCCGAGGCGGGCCCGGTCGACCTGCAAGGCCCCAAGGTCGTTCAGTGACGCACGGCGTGAAATGACCAGGGGCGGCCTCGCGCTTCTGCTGGCGGCGGTCGCCGCGATTCTTACCGTCACGGCAGGCGGCGCGATCTGGATGTGGCGGCGCCTCGATACACTGGAGGCCGCCCGCGCGGGACCTCCGGCGGACATGACCGCGGCCTGGTGGGCCTTCGCGCTGGGCGGCATCGTCATTCTGGGCGTGATCGCCCTCTTCGTGCGTCTGACTCTGCGCGGTCGCACCCGCCAATCGTGAGCCGGCAACAGGCGTTGCGGGGCTGCCGCCTGCCCGCTAGACCAGAGAGTGATCAGTCGGACCCGCTTAGTGGGTCCGGTGATTGCCTAGACTCTGCTCTAGATTCATATAGTTAGAGTATGTTTCTTGTGATCGGCGGACCCGCGAAGCGGTTCCATACGATCACAACATGCTCTAGTCTCCGCGCCAATCTCGTAGCAGCGGAGTCTCCCATGAAGGCGCGTGTCCACGTTACCTTGAAGCCCGGGGTGCTCGACCCCCAGGGCAAGGCGATCGAGCATGCGCTCGACACGCTCGGATTTTCAGGAATTCAGGAAGCGCGCCAAGGCAAGCTGATCGAGCTGAACTTGGCCGAATCCGATCCGGAGACGGCGCGGGCGCAGGTCGAGGAGATGTGCCGCAAGCTGCTGGCGAACACCGTGATCGAAAATTACGCAATCGAGTTGGAGGCCTGAGGGCGGGCGCGATGAAATCGGCAGTCGTCGTCTTTCCGGGGACCAATCGCGACAAGGACATGACGCGGGCGCTCGAGGGCGCATCGGGCCAGGCTCCCGTTCTGGTCTGGCATAAGGATACCGAGATCCCGAAGGTCGACCTGATCGTCCTGCCGGGCGGCTTCGCGCACGGCGACTACCTGCGCGCCGGCGCCATGGCGGCCCGCAGCCCGGTGATGCGCGAAGTGGTCGCACGCGCCGAACGCGGCGTGCCGCTGCTGGGCGTCTGCAACGGCTTTCAGGCCCTGACCGAAGCCGGCCTGCTGCCGGGCGCGCTGCTGCGCAACGCCGATCTGAAGTTCGTCTGCCGCACGGTCACGCTGCGGGTGGAGAACAGCCAGACTCTCTTTACCGGACGCTTCGAGGCCGGCGAGACCTTCGAGACGCCGGTCGCGCATATGGACGGCAACTACTTCATCGATACGGAGGGCCACAAGCGGCTCGCCGACAACGGCCAGATCGCCTTCCGCTATGCGGAGGGTGCCGCCGCCGGCCCGGCCAACCCGAACGGCGCGCTGGACGACATCGCAGGCGTCTTCAACGAAACCAAGACGGTGCTCGGTCTCATGCCGCACCCGGAGGATGCCACCGACCCGCTGCACGGCGGCACCGACGGGCGCAAGCTGTTCGACGGTATCGTGGAGGCCCTGTCGTGAGCGAATTGCCCCCCCAGATCACCCCGGACGTCGTTGCCGAACATGGTCTCAGCCCCGAGGAGTATCAGAAGGTCCTGGAGATCATGGGCCGGGCGCCGAACCTGGTCGAACTCGGCATCTTCTCGGTCATGTGGTCGGAGCACTGCTCCTACAAATCCTCCAAGCGCTGGCTGAAGACCCTGCCGACCGAGGGGCCGCAGGTGATTCAGGGACCAGGCGAGAACGCCGGCGTGGTCGACCTGGGCGACGGCCTGGCCGCCGTCTTCAAGATCGAGAGCCACAACCACCCCAGCTTCATCGAGCCCTACCAGGGCGCGGCGACCGGCGTCGGGGGCATCCTGCGCGACGTCTTCACCATGGGCGCCCGGCCGGTGATGAACCTCAACGCCCTGCGCTTCGGCGCGCCGGACCATCCCAAGACCCGCCATCTGCTGGCCGGGGTGGTCGCCGGCATCGGCGGCTACGGCAACTGCGTCGGCGTGCCCACGGTCGCCGGCGAGGTGAATTTCCACCCGGCCTACAACGGCAACATCCTGGTCAACGCCATGACCGTCGGCCTGGCCCCGGCCGACCGGATCTTCTACGCCAAGGCGGTCGGCGCCGGAAATCCGGTGGTCTACGTCGGCTCCAAGACCGGCCGCGACGGCATCCACGGCGCGACCATGGCCTCGGCGGAGTTCGGCGCCGACAGCGAGGAAAAGCGCCCGACCGTGCAGGTCGGCGACCCCTTTACCGAAAAGTTGCTGATCGAGGCCTGCCTGGAGCTGATGGCGACCGACGCCATCGTCGGCATTCAGGACATGGGCGCCGCCGGCCTGACCTCTTCGTCCTTCGAGATGGCCTCCAAGGGCGGCATGGGCGTGGAGCTGGACCTGGACCGGGTGCCGCTGCGCGAAACCGGCATGACGCCTTACGAGATCATGCTCTCCGAAAGCCAGGAACGCATGCTGATGGTGCTGAAGCCGGGCCGCGAGGACGAGGCACGGGCCATCTTCGAGAAGTGGGAACTGGACTTCGCGGTGATCGGCACGCTGACCGAGACCGGCCGCATGGTCCTGCGCTGGCAGGGGCAAAGCGTCGCCGAGCTGCCGATCGACCCGCTCGCCGAGGCCTCCCCGGAATACGACCGCCCGTGGGAGCCCGGCGAGACGCCGTCCCCGCTCGACGAGGCCGGGTTTCCCGAGGAGGGCGATCCGCTCAACAACCTGGAGCGGCTGCTCGGCACGCCGGATCTGGCGAGCCGGCGCTGGATCTGGGAACAGTACGACCATCTGGTGATGGGCGACACGGTGGAGCGCCCGGGCGGCGACGCCGGCGTGGTCCGGATCGCCGACGGGCCCAAGGGCCTGGCCGCCACGACCGACTGCACGCCGCGCTACTGCCTGGCCGACCCGAAGGCCGGCGGCGCGCAGGCTGTCGCGGAAGCCTGGCGCAATCTGACCGCCGTGGGCGCTGTCCCGCTGGCGGTCACCAACAACCTGAACTTCGGCAATCCCGAGAAGCCGCGGATCATGGGCCAGATCGTCGGCTGCGTCGAAGGCATGGGTGAGGCCTGCGAGGCGCTCGACACGCCCGTCGTCTCCGGCAACGTGTCGCTCTACAACGAGACCGACGGTCAGGCGATCCTGCCCACCCCGGTGATCGGCGGCATCGGCTTGGTGCCGGACGTGACCCAGATCCCCGGGATCGGCTTCGCGGCCGAGAGCGAGGAAATCCTGGTGATCGGCTGGACTCACGGCCATCTCGGCCAGTCCCTCTATCTGCGCGAGCTGTTCGGCCGCGAAGACGGCGCGCCGCCGCCGGTCGATCTGGAAATCGAGAAGCGCAACGGCGACTTCGTGCGCGGCCTGATCCACGGCGACCGCCTCTCCGCCTGCCACGACGTCTCGGACGGCGGTCTGCTGGTGGCCCTCGCCGAGATGGCGCTCGCCGGCCGCGGGCCTCAAGGCCCGATAGGTTGCAGCCTGACGGTGCCCGCCGGAGTAGCCTCACTAGCCGGCTGGTTGTTCGGAGAAGACCAGGCGCGCTACATTGTGACGGCCAAGGCTGCCATGCCCATTCTGGAAGCTGCGGAGATGGCGGGCGTGGCGGCACAGGCGATCGGACGGACCGGCGGCAGCGAATTGACGCTCGAGGGCTTCGGGCATATCTCGTTGGCACGATTGCAGACGGCTCACGAAGGCTGGCTGCCGGACCTGATGAACGGCAAGCTGGCCGAAGCGGCCCAATAAGGACGGTCAGGTAAAGGCGCTCCAAGATCTGGTGGGCGCAGGCGGTCGAGCGGTCAAACGCGGCCCTCGAGCCGCCGAGGAAAGAGGGTAAGAGTCACGCGATGCCGATGAACGTGGGTGAGATCGAGCAGCTCATCAAAACGGCGCTGCCCGACGCCAAGGTGACGATCGAGGATCTGGCGGGCGACGGCGATCACTATGCCGCCTACGTCGTCTCCGAGGCCTTTCGCGGCAAGACCCGGGTGCAGCAGCACCAGCTCGTCTATCAGGCGCTGCAGGGCCGCATGGGCAACGAATTGCACGCCTTGGCGCTGCAGACCACGCCGCCAAGCGACTGAAGACAGAAAACACGGAAACCCCGAGGGGATATCCCCAACCCAACACCGAGGAACCAGAAGGCGATGACCGACAATCCCGTTTTCGAGCGGATCAAGCACGACATCAGCGAGAACGACGTGGTGCTCTTCATGAAGGGCACGCCGGTCTTTCCACAGTGCGGCTTTTCCGCCGCCGTGGTCCAGGCGCTTAGCCATTTGGGCGTGAAGTTCAAGGGCATCAACGTCCTGGAGGATCCCGGCTTGCGCGACGGCATCAAGCAGTTCTCCAGCTGGCCGACGATCCCGCAGCTCTACGTCAAGGGCGACTTCGTCGGCGGCTGCGACATCGTGCGCGAGATGTTCCAGACCGGCGAACTGCAGGAACTGCTGCACAGCCACGGCGTCGACGCCCAGCCGGTAAGCTGATCGCCGGCCCGGCCCCTATCGGGCCTGCGGGAGACGCCGCCCCGGCGTCACCGGGACAAGACGTGACTATCGGTGAAGGCCGGTTCTGCGCCATGAAGGGCGCATGACCGGCCTTCTCGATTCAACGGACAGAGACCAGGCAGCGCGAGCCGCCGCCGAGCGGTTGGGACTGCTGCTGGGCCTGCTCGGCGTGCTGGCCTTCGCGGTGACCCTGCCGGCGACCCGGCTGGCGGTCGCCGAAATGCCGGTCTGGACCGTGGGTTTCGGGCGCGGCGCCCTGGCCGGCCTGGCGGCGGGGGCGTTGTTGCTGATCCTGCGTGTGCCTTGGCCAGGCCGCAAAGACCTGCCGGCCCTGGCGGTCACGGCCCTGGGCGTCGTCTTCGGCTTTCCGCTGCTGAGCACCTGGGCGATGCAGAGCGTCCCGGCGGCCCATGGCGGCGTGGTGATCGGCATCCTGCCCCTGGCCACGGCCCTTGCCGCCGCCCTGGTCGCGGGCGAGCGGCCCTCGGCCGGTTTCTGGGCGACAGCGCTGCTCGGCAGCGCCGCCGTGGTGACCTTTGCGCTGCTCGACACAGCGGATGGGGCCGCGGGTTCGGCGGCGGGCTTGACGGGGGGCGACCTGGCGCTGCTGGCGGCGGTCGTCGCCGCCGGCCTCGGCTACGCCTACGGCGCGCGCCTGTCCCGGCACCTGCCCGGCTGGACCGTGATCTGCTGGGCTCTGGTGCTGTCCTTGCCGGTGATGCTGCCCGCCGCCGCCGTGAGCTGGATCGCGGCACCGCCGAGCGGCGCAAGCGCGGGCGCCTGGGCCGGCTTCCTCTACGTCGCCCTGGTCAGCCAGCTCGCCGGCTTCTTCGTCTGGTACCGCGGCCTCGCCCTCGGCGGCGTGGCCCGGGTCGGCCAGGTGCAGCTCCTGCAACCCTTCCTGACCCTGCTGATCGCCGCGCTGCTGCTGGCCGAGCCCATCACCATCACCACCCTCGCCTTCTCGGTGCTGGTGGTCGGGCTGGTCGTGATCGGCCGGCGGCAACCCATCCGGCGATCGCCCGATTGACGCGGCAGCTTAGAGCGCGATCGTGTTCGATGGATGCGGCTTCGCTTCCATCGAACACGTGAACCGCACTCTAAACCTATGATTAGATAAGGATTCACGCTTGAGGTGGGATCGCCGAAGCGATTCCACCTCAAGCGATCCTGATCTAGAACGGCACCGAGAAGTTGAAGGCGATCATCTCCGTGCCGGGGTTCTCGTCCCCGAAGAGTCCGCCGTGGCTCATGTGGTGGAAGCTGGCGCCGAGCCGCCAGCCGCCCTCGGTGCGGAAGCCGACCTCGAAGCCGGAGCGCAGGACCGCATTGCTGCCCAGATCCTTGCCGTCGCCCTCGAAATAGAGCGCCGGTCCCGTCTCGAACCAGACATAGAAGTGCTCGTAGGGCAGTACGAAGTCGTGGCCGATGGAGGCGTGGAAGATGGCGCCGCCGTCGCTGGTGGCGGCCGCACCGATCACCGGGCGAAAGCGGTAGACACTCCAGGCCGGCGTGTACTCCAGCCGGCCTTCCACCGCCTGATCCTCGTCGTCGACCAGATCGAAGGCGCCGATGCCGGCCCGAAGGTACTGGCGATCCTTGTCGGCCTGAGGCGTGTCGTAGATCACGCCGGCCCCGACGGAGGCCGCCGCGACGCCGGCAAGGATCCAAACGGCCGGTTCGGCTTGCGCTGGCTGCGGCGCTGCCAGGCCGCCGGTCAAGCCAGCGACGGCGGCCAAACCGACCAGAAAAACAACAGGACGACGCAAAGACAGATCCCCCCTCAAGAATTCCACAGCGAAATTTCGTGCGGGAAATCCGTATAGCCGAGGCTCGACCGCCCCTGCAACAGCACGCTGCGCCCGTCGCCGACGCGGGCGACGCAAAACGCGGGACCGATCGTCCGGCCCCGCGTCGGCGGATCTAGAGCTGTACGGCTGGGAAGCCCAGCGTCAGCGCGAGTAGTACTCGATGACCAGTTTCGGCTCCATCTGCACCGGATAGGGCACGTCGGCCAGCTTCGGACCGCGCACGAACTTGACGGTCATCTTGCCGTTGTCGACGTCGATATAGTCGGGAACGTCGCGCTCGACCGAGACCGTGGCCTCCAGAACCATCGGGATCTCGCGGGACTTCTGCCGCACCTCGACCACGTCGCCGTCGCGCAGCATGTAGCTGGGGATCGTCACGCGCTGGCCGTTCACCGTCACGTGGCCGTGATTGACGAACTGGCGGGCCGCGAAGACGGTCGGCACGAACTTGGCGCGGTAGATGACGGCATCGAGCCGGCGCTCCAGCAGCTCGATCAGGTTCTCGCCGGTGTCGCCCTTGCGGTTGGTGGCGACGTCGAAGTAGCGGCGGAACTGCTTCTCGCCGATGTTGCCGTAGTAACCCTTGAGCTTCTGCTTGGCGGCGAGCTGGATGCCGAAGTCGGTCGGCTTCTTGCGGCGCTGGCCGTGCTGGCCCGGGCCGTACTCACGGCGGTTGACCGGCGACTTGGGGCGGCCCCAGAGGTTTTCGCCCAGACGGCGATTGATCTTGTACTTGGACTGCAGGCGCTTGCCCATTTCAGGGACTCCGTTCGGTTCGGGTTCGTCTTGTCCCGGTAGTCCCGCTGCGCCCGGTTTGTCGAAACCGAGGCAGTGGGCGGGGTGCGACCGTCTACGCCAAGGCCGCCCCACATTCCCAGGAAGGAAAGCGCGCGGTTATACCTGTTTCCACGCCACTGTCAAATGCACAGCGCTCGGTCTAGGATCAAGAGGCACCGCCGCGTTCAACAACCACAGTCGGCCGCAACCTTTCACCAGCGCCAATCGGGGCGACCATCGGACCGAGGCTTGTACCCATGCCCAGCCTGCTCACCCCCGACCTGACCGAGGCCTACCGCAGCCAGGGTTTCGTGACCTTGCCTGGCGGCGTCGCCCCGGAGACCCTGGCGGCCCTGCGGGCCCAGCTCGACGACTGGATCGAGGACAGCCGCGGTCATGACGAGAACTACGGGACCACGGAAAACGGCAAGGCCCGCTTCGACCTGGAGGAGGGCCACACGCGCGAGGCGCCGCGTCTGCGCCGGGTGATGAATCCCTGCGACATCTCGGAAGCCTACGAGGAAGCGATCCGCAATGCCCCCTTCGTCGACATGCTGGCGGAGCTGATCGGCCCGGACGTGAAGTTTCATCACTGCAAGCTCAACGTCAAGTTGCCGGGCATGGCGACGCATGTGGATTTCCACAGCGACCACGCCTTCGAGCCTCATACCAACAGCGACCAGGTCACGGCCCTGCTGCTGCTCGACGACATGAACGAGTCCAACGGCTGCCTGCGCGTCATTCCCGGCAGTCACCGGCAGTTCTACGACCACTTCCAGAACGGCCGCTTCGTCGGCGCCATCGACAAGGACCTGGCGGCGGAATTGGCGCCCCGGTCCTTGCCGGTCGTCGGCAAGGCGGGCGACGTCTGCCTGATGCACGTCATGACCCTGCACGGCTCGGGTCCCAACCTGGGTCCGAGCCCGCGCCGCCTCTTCATCGCCGAGTACACCGCCGCGGATGCCTGGCCCCTGGTGAAATGCAAGGTACTGTCCCGTTTTACCGGCGAAGTCGTGCGCGGCCGCCCCACCCGCTCCTGCCGCCTCGAGGCGGGGATCTTCGACCTGCCGCCCTACTACAAGGCGGACTCCTTCTTCTCGGTCCAGGGCCAGAAGACGGCGGCGCCCCACTAGCGGCAGGCCCCCGGATCGATCATGGCCGGACGCCCTCCGTCCGCAGCGGAAGCCACCCATACGAAGGGCGTGGCGATCGCCGCGCTGGGAGTCCTGATCCTGGCGCCGGATACCCTGCTGCTGCGCGTGATCGAGGCCGACGCCTTCACCGTCGCCTTCTGGCGCAACCTGCTGGTGGCCACCAACATCCTGGTGCTCTACGCCGCCGTCGAAGGGCCGGGCTGGTTCGCGAAGCTGCGCCACATCGGACCGGCCGGTCTGCTGGCCGCCGCCCTCTTCGCGGTCAACCAGATGGCCTTCGTCTTCGCGGTGGCCAACACCGGCGTCGCCAACGTGCTGCTGATCGTCGCGACCGCGCCGCTCTTCGCCGCGCTTTTCTCCCGCGTCTTTCTGCGCGAGGCCACCGCTCGGCGGACCTGGCTGGCGATCGTCGGCGCCCTGGCCGGCATGGCGGTGATCTTCGGCGGCGAAGCCGGACTGCTGGGCGGTTGGGGAGGCGGCCCGGGGCTCGGTACCGTCGGCCCCGATCCCCTGCTCGGCAACCTCTGCGCCCTGGCCGTGGCGATCGCCCTGGGCGGCGCCTTCACGGTCGTGCGCCATCGGCGCGAGGTGACCTCCCTGCCCTCCATGGTGCTGGCCGGCTATTTCTCCGCCTTCGCGATGATCTGGTTCGCCAGCCCCTTTGCCATGGACAGCGTCAGCTTCGGCTGGCAGGTGACCATGGGGCTGATGGTCGCCTGCGCCTTCGCCCTGATCGCCACCGCGCCCCGTTTCGCGCCCAGCCCGGTCGTCAGTCTGATGCTGCTGCTCGAGACCGTGCTCGGCCCTCTGCTGGTCTGGTCGCTGCTGGCCGAGGTGCCGAGCCGCTGGGCGCTGCTGGGCGGTGCCATCGTGCTAACGGCCCTGCTGGGCCAGGGATTCGGCGAGCTGCTCGCCCAACGACGCCATCGACGAGAGCGCTTGCGGGAGACGATGAAATCGGCAGACTCGCGGCTTGGATATCAGGCTGGGGAGTAAGTCAGGATGAGCATCTTTCCCGAGGTCGCGGATAACGGCAACGAGGACGGCCGGAACGCCACGCTGACCGAACCGATCTCGTCGGACGGCCGTCCGGAGGCCGGCAAACTCTACGCCGTCCCGGCGCGCCAGGGCCGCGCCGTCCGCCTGAAGCGCGGCGAGCGGCTGAAGATCGTCAATACCCACGGCACCCAGGTCTGCGACACCTGGGCCTTCTCGGCCGACGATCCCTCGGAGTTCCTCTCGATGGAGCATCTGCGCGCCTGGATCGGCCGGCTGGTGCCGCGCCCCGGCGACGAACTGGCGAGCAACCGCCGCCGCCCGATCCTGGTGCTGGAGGAAGACAGCTCGCCCGGCGTTCATGACACCCTGATCGCCGCCTGCGACCTCTGGCGCTACCGCACCCTGGGCGTCGAGGGCTACCACGACAACTGCGCCGACAACCTGCGCATGGCCGTCAAGGCCATCGGCCTGCGCGTGCGCGAGGTACCGAGCCCCCTGAACCTCTGGATGAACATCCCGATCCTGGCCGAGGGCGGCGTCGGCTTCTACCCCACCGTCAGCAAGCCGGGCGACCGGGTGGTGCTGCGGGCCGAGATGGACTGCGTCGTGGCCCTGTCCGCCTGCCCCCAGGACATGATCCCGATCAACGGCCAGGACTGCACCCCGGTCGAAGTGCATTTCGGATTGGTTTAACGGCGGAGCGTTTGCCGTTGTTTTTCAGAAAGATAAACGACGAGCCTCACGTCGCTTTTCCTGGGAGACGTCCCAAAGCACGACCTCCATCTTGAGCGGAGCGGCGAAGCTCCCCAGTCGTAAAGACCGGCGGTTTATGCTGACAGTCGGGCAGAGCCTCTTTCGACAAACTCACGGTAATGATGTATTCTAAATCAGTTTGTTAAGCTGCGATTCTCAAGTATTTTCTTCGCTTTCCGTCTGCTTCGCGGCCAGCGCCTCCGGGCCTCGTTTCAGCTTCGCGCCCAGGAACGCCGAGAGGACGCCCTGCAGGGTCCGGACTTCCTGATCGCTGAGCCGGGCGCGCTGGAAGATCGCATGGACGTTGCGGCGCATGCCCGGGCGCTTTTCCGGCGGATGATAGAAGCCGAGCCGGTCCAGCGCGGCGTCGAGGCGGTCGAGGTAGGCGAAGAGGACCCGCTTGTCGGCCGGGCCGCTGTCGCCGTGATCGAGCTGCCGGGACGGCGTGGCATCGCCGGCGGTCCACCACTCGTAGCCGACCAGCAGGACCGCCTGTGCCAGGTTCAGGGAGCTGTAGCCGGGATTGAGCGGCGCCGTGACCACCACGTCGGCCAGGGCGAGATCCTCGTTCTCCAGTCCGGTCCGCTCGGGCCCGAACAGCAGGCCGACCCCCTGCCCGGCCGCCATCTCCGTCCGCTGGGCGGCGGCGGCGGCGCGCGGGGTCATCACCTCCTTGACCAGATCGCGCGGGCGCGCCGTGGTGGCATAGACCCGCGTCAGATCGATCACCGCATCGCGTGTGGTCTCGAACACGCGGGCCGCCTGCAGCACCCGGTCGGCGCCGGAAGCGGCGGCCACGGCGTTGGGGTTCGGCCAGCCCTGCTTGGGCGCCACCAGCCGCAGGTCGGTCAGCCCGCAGTTCAGCATGGCACGGGCCGCCATGCCGATGTTCTCGCCCAGTTGCGGGGCCACCAGAATGACCGCCGGCGCGGGCGGCAGGTCCTTGATCTCGCGTGCGTTGGTTCCCGCCATTACCCGACGCCCGGCTCCCGCAGGCCTTCCCGTCTCAGCTTCCAAATAATGCCGTCTATCAGAGCCTTACAGGATGCATCGATGACGTTGGTCGAAACGCCGACGGTGGTCCAGCGGCCGTTGCGGCCGGCGCTTTCGATCATCACGCGGGTCACGGCCTCGGTCCCGGCCTGCGGCGTCAGAATGCGCACCTTGTAGTCCGTCAGCCGCATGGTCTCGAGCTGCGGGTAGGTCGGCAGCAGCGCCTTGCGCAGGGCCTTGTCCAGCGCATCGACCGGACCGTTGCCGTTGGCCACCGTCATCATCTGCCGGCCGGCCACCTCCAGGGTCACGGTCGCCTCCGATTCCGTGACCAGTTCGCCGCGCGCGTTCCAGCGGCGGTCGTCCATCACCCGGAAGCGCTGCAGTTCGAAGTAGTCCGGCACCTGCCCCAGGGCGCGCCGCGCCAGCAGCTCGAAGGAGGCCTCGGCCCCGTCGTAGGCGAAACCCTGAAACTCGCGCGCCTTGACCTCCTCCACCAGGGCCGCGACCTTCGGGTCGTCGGAATCGACTTCAAGTCCGATCTCAGCGAAGCGGGACAGGATGTTCGCGCGTCCGGCTTGATCCGACACCACAATATGCCGCTCGTTGCCGACCAGCGCCGGCTCGACATGCTCGTAGGTCCGGGGATCCTTGGCCACGGCCGAGACATGCAGACCGCCCTTGTGGGCGAAGGCGCGCGGCCCGACGTAGGCCGCCGCCGGATCGGCGGGGCGGTTGAGCCGCTCGTCGAGCAGCCGCGAGACGGAGGTAAGCTGGGCCAAGCGCTCCGGCTCCACCCCGACCTCGAAGTCCGTCTTCAGGGCGAAGGTCGGGATCAGGGCACAGAGGTTGGCGTTGCCGCAGCGCTCGCCGAGACCGTTGAGCGTCCCCTGAACCTGCCGCGCCCCCGCCAGCACGGCCGCCAGGGAGTTGGCGACGGCATTGTCGGTATCGTCATGGCAGTGAATGCCCAGGCTGGCGTCCGGCAGCGCGGCGCGCACAGCGCCAACGATCTCCGACACCTCATGGGGCAGGGTGCCGCCGTTGGTGTCGCAGAGCACCAGCCAGCGGGCGCCGGCCTCCTGCGCCGCCGCCAGGCAAGCCAGCGCGTAGTCGCGATTGGCCTTGAAGCCGT
Source organism: Algihabitans albus (assembly GCF_003572205.1). Classification (NCBI taxonomy): domain Bacteria; kingdom Pseudomonadati; phylum Pseudomonadota; class Alphaproteobacteria; order Rhodospirillales; family Rhodovibrionaceae; genus Algihabitans; species Algihabitans albus. The sequence goes on along the minus strand of NZ_QXNY01000006.1, from coordinate 455,600 downwards.
CGAAGAAGTGCTCGGCATCGAAGTGGGCCTCGGCCTTCCGCGCCGCCATGTGGGCGAGGCTGTCGCCGATCAGGGCCAAGTTCTCCTCGCGTGGAATCTCCAGCGCAACGTCCACGTGGAAGTCCCAGGTCTTTCCAACGATGCAGACCACCGGCGCCCTGGCTTGAACCAGCGCCGCCAGACCGGGGTCGTTGTCCACCGAGCGGCCCGGACGGCGGGTCATGCCGAAGGCCACCAGCTTGGCCGTCGTCAGCTCCGGCGGCTCGGCGAAGAAGGCGTCGTCGGTCGGGTTGGCGCCCGGCCAGCCGCCCTCGACGTAATCGACGCCGAGGCGGTCCAGCGCACGGGCCAGCGCGATCTTATCCGCCGCCGTGAAGTCGACACCCTGGGTCTGCGCCCCGTCGCGCAGCGTGGAATCGAACAGGTAGACGCGCCTGTTCTCGCGGATCTCAGCGTTCATGGGAAACCGGCCTTTCTTGGCAAGCCGGTTTTAAGGCACGAAGCGGGCCAGCGGGTCAATGTGCCCGGCGGGTCAATAACGGCGGGCCGCGCGGTCGCCCAAGGGAGTCTGCCGGCGAGGGAGTCTAGGACCGCGCGCCGACCTGTCCTGCGCAGGCGGCGAGAATGTCGTCCCAATTCTCTATATTGAAGTGCCCTTTTCCGGGAACGAGATGCAGGTCGACCCGCGGGAGGCCCCGTTTGAGATATCTGCCCATCGCGTTGGACACGAAGATGTCCTCCTCGCCCAGCCAGATGTACGTCGGGACGCGCACGCCGCCGATGTCGAAATCCCAGTCCCGGAAGGCGATGAGCGCCTCATGGCCGCCGCCCCGGCTGCCGTTACGGAAAGCCTCGAGTTCCATCCGGCGGAAATTTTCGAGGAAGGGACCGTTCCGCAGGGCGGCCTTGTCCGCCTCCGAGACCGAGGCCTCCATGAGTCTGAGGAAGAGGCTCGGCCAGTATTTCGCAGCCCAGGCGAGCGGCGCGAAGGACGCCCGCATGATCCACGGCAGGCGACGCGCCAAGCCCATGTAGAATCGATCGAGCGCGTTCAGGCTTGCCGAGATCTCCGGCGACGCAACCGGCCCCCATGGCCCCAACGCTCCGATGAACCTCAGACGCCTGGGCTCGATAAAGACTCCACAGGCGAAGAGGTGAGGCCCGGCCCCCGAATGGCCGACAACGCCGAAGGCATCGATGCCCAGGTGATCGGCAAGGGCGGAAATGTCCTTGGGCCAGTCGCTGAACTGACGGCCGGGCTGAAAGCTCGAGCGACCGAAGCCGGGGCGGTCGGTTGCGATCAGGCGGAAGCCATACCTGCGGGCGGCAGCATCGGCGAAGGCGCCTTCCAGCCGGCTGCTCGGCGTGCCGTGGAAATAGAAGGCCGGAAAGCCGGCAGGATCACCCCACTCCATGAACGCGAGATCCCGTCCATCCGGCAGCCTCAGCAGATCGAAGTCGTCCGAGCGATCGGTTTCGGGGAGAGTCGGGAGGTCCGTTGCCATCGTCGTCGTCATGTCCCGCCACCTGCCCTCTGCCGGTCGCGAAAACCGGGCTTGCGCGCGCCGAACGGTCCCTGCGCCGGACCCGAGGCCGAAGATCAGCGGACGTTGAACACCCCGTAGGGTTTGGCGTCGTCGAGAGCGCCGAGCCCCATGGAACTGTAGAAGGGACAGGTGCTGCGCGCGCTGTCGCGCAGGCAGGGCCCGCCGGCGGCCAGAAGATCGCGGGCCTGCTCCACCTCGCTCTGGCTGACCGGCACCGCGGCCTCGAAGGAGTCCGTCCGCCAGATTCGGGCGATCAGGTAAGCGGCGCGCTCGCCCTGAACCGCGCGCAGCAGCCGGATCTCGCCCCGCTCCCGATTTCCCGGGCCTTCGTCGAGCCGGCTGGGGCAGGAAAACAGCCGCCAGGCCTCGGACCAGCCCTCGTCGGTCTCCCCCTGTTCCAACCCGCTGCGGCGCAGATCGCGGCACTCCGTGGCGAGCCGCCGCTCGGCCCACCCCAGCAGGTCCTCCGGCGTCCTCGCGTCGTCTCGCAGAATGCCCAACTGCAGTCCGTCGGTCCAACCGCGCTGGGACTGGCCCTCCGGCGCGAAGGTCATGGCGTGGAACGGCGGCTGCGAGTCGACCGCCTGCCAGACCCAGCCCGACTCCAGCGGGTGCAGATAGAATTCCGACCCTCCGGCCTTGAGCGCCGCCAAGCTGCGCGTCAGTTCCGACGCCTCTCCCGAGGATTGCGCCCCGGTCTGGCTCTGGGCTTCGGCGCCCGGTGCCGCAAGGACGAGGAACAGGACAAGCAAAAACGGCAAGGCAGCAGCCGGCATGATCGCTTCCAGTGATCGAGAGGTGGTGTAATCCGGGCACCATAAGCCAGCGGATGTGGCGGTTCCAAGGCAGACGAACGATCGAACCGCCGGGGCGGACACCAGCCGTTGCGAACTGCTGCTCTTTCATCACAAAATCTCGTGACCCTCGCTCCATCTTGTGGTTAGATACGCGTCCTGAACGACATCTGGTAGCTCACTCGCTTGTGGGGAGGCGGAGTGGGCTTTCTATCGGGTGCGTTTCGGGGCCGAAAAAGTCCCAATCCGAGTTATCGAAAACCGCTAAGGGGGTCCTTACAGCCATGCGGGTCGCACGCCGATTCACGTCTTCCGACCGAGACGTCTACGCCGAGATTGCCTTCAAGACGACCAGCAGCGAGATCCGCAACCCCGACGGTTCGCTGGTCTTCCAGAACGAGCAGGTCGAGGTCCCGGAGGACTGGTCGCAGGTGGCGAGCGACATTCTGGCTCAGAAGTACTTCCGCAAGCGCGGCGTGCCGAAGCGACTCAAGAAGGTCGAGGAACCAGACGTTCCGGCCTTCCTCTGGCGCTCCGAACCCGACGAGGAGGCCTTGGCCGGCCTGCCCGAGGACGAGCGCTACGGCGGCGAGACCTCCTCCAAGCAGGTGTTCGACCGCCTGGCCGGAACCTGGGCCTACTGGGGCTGGAAGGGCGGCTATTTCGACACCGAGGAAGATGCCCGAACCTTCCACGCCGAACTCTGTGTGATGCTGGCCCGCCAGATGTGCGCGCCCAATTCGCCGCAGTGGTTCAACACCGGACTGCATTGGGCCTACGGCATCGACGGCCCGAGTCAGGGTCATCACTACGTGGACTACCGCAGCGGCGAGCTGACCAAGGCGACCGGCGCCTACGAGCATCCGCAACCCCATGCCTGCTTCATCCAGTCGGTGTCGGACGACCTGGTGAACGACGGCGGCATCATGGATCTCTGGACCCGCGAGGCCCGGCTGTTCAAGTACGGCTCCGGCACCGGCTCCAACTTCTCCAAACTGCGCGGCGCCGAGGAGCCGTTGGCCGGCGGCGGCCGCTCCTCCGGCCTGATGTCCTTCCTGAAGATCGGCGACCGCGCCGCCGGCGCGATCAAATCCGGCGGCACCACGCGGCGCGCCGCCAAGATGGTGACCGTCGATCTCGATCACCCGGACATCCTCGACTACATCGAGTGGAAGGTGACCGAGGAGCAGAAGGTCGCGGCCCTGGTCGCCGGATCGAAGCTCTGCAACAGACACCTGAACGCCGTCATCCAGGCCTGTCAGCTCGGCAGCGGCGAGGCCCGCTTCGACCCCAAGTCCAATGCGGCGCTCAAGCAGGCCATCCGCGACGCGCGCAAGGCGATGATCCCGGAAAACTACGTCCGTCGAGTCATCCAGTTCGCACAGCAGGGCTATGAAAAAATCGAGTTCCGGACCTACGACACGGACTGGGATTCGGAAGCCTACCTGACGGTCTCCGGCCAGAACTCCAACAACTCGGTGCGCGTGCCCGACGCCTTCCTGGGGGCGGTGGAGCGCGGCGAAAACTGGGATCTGATCCGTCGCACCGACGGCAAGGTGGCCCGGCAGATCGATGCCCGCGAACTTTGGGGCCGCATCGCCGAAGCGGCCTGGTCCTGCGCCGATCCCGGCGTGCAGTTCGACACCACCATCAACGACTGGCACACCTGTCCGGCCGGCGGGCGCATCAACGCCTCCAACCCCTGTTCCGAGTACATGTTCCTCGACGACACGGCCTGCAATCTGGCGTCGTTGAACCTCATGACCTTCCGGCGGGAGGACGGCAGTTTCGACGTCGAGAGCTTCCGCCATGGCGTCGCGCTCTGGACCGTCGTTCTGGAAGTCTCCGTGATGATGGCGCAGTTCCCGAGCCGGGAGATCGCGGAGCGATCCTACCGCTACCGGACCCTGGGCCTGGGCTACGCCAATCTGGGCGGCCTGCTGATGTCGCTTGGCCTGTCCTACGACAGCGAGGCGGGCCGCGCTCTCTGCGGTGCGATCACGGCGCTGATGACCGGCGCTTCCTACGTCACCTCCGCCGAGATGGCCGGCGAGCTCGGCGCCTTTCCGGGCTACGAGGAAAATCGCGACGCCATGTTGCGGGTGATCCGCAATCACCGGCTGGCCGCGCACGGCCGGACGTCGGGCTACGAGGCCCTGTCCGTCCTGCCGGTTCCGCTCGATCTGGCGAGCTGCCCCGACCGGGCGGTGGCCGTGGCCGCGGCGGCGGCCTGGGACGAGGCGGTCGAGCTGGGCTCCGTGCATGGCTTCCGCAACGCGCAGGCTACGGTGATCGCGCCGACCGGCACCATCGGCCTGGTGATGGACTGCGACACCACCGGCATCGAACCGGACTTCGCCCTGGTCAAGTTCAAGAAGCTGGCCGGCGGCGGCTACTTCAAGATCATCAACCGCACCGTTCCCGCGGCCCTAGCACATCTCGGCTATGGGGAGGTCGAGGTCGAGGAGATCGTGCGCTACGCCGTGGGTCACGGCACGCTGGCGGACGCACCCGGCGTCAATCACAAGACCCTGAAGGCGAAGGGCTTCAACGAGGCGGCTCTGAACGCCCTGGAGTCTTCCCTCGGCAGTGCGTTCGACATCAAGTTCGCCTTCAACAAATGGACCCTTGGCGAAAACTTCTGCCGGACGGCGCTCGGGCTCGGCGATGCCGAACTGGACGATCTCAGCTTCGACCTGCTCGCCGCCATCGGCTTCACCAAGGCCGAGATCGAGGCCGCCAACATCTACTGCTGCGGTGCCATGACCCTGGAGGGCGCGCCCTATCTGAAGCCCGAGCATCTGCCGGTCTTCGATTGCGCCACGCCCTGCGGCAAGACCGGCCGGCGCTATCTCTCCGCCGAATCCCACATCCGCATGATGGCCGCGGCCCAGCCCTTCATCTCGGGCGCCATCTCCAAGACCATCAACATGCCGAACGAGGCCACCGTCGAGGACTGCCAGGCGGCTTACGAGCTGTCCTGGAGGCTGGGCATCAAGGCCAACGCGCTCTATCGCGACGGCTCCAAGCTCAGCCAGCCGCTCGCGTCGGGCCTGATCGACGATGAGGCTGAGGAAGACGCGGAGGAGTTGGCGGAGGCCCTGACGGCCGCCCCGACCGCCGCCAAGGCCAGCCTGGTCGCAGAGAAGATCGTCGAGCGGATCATCGAGCGGGAAGTCAGCCGCCAGCGTCTGCCCGGCCGGCGCAAGGGCTACACACAGAAGGCCGTGGTCGGCGGCCACAAGGTCTACCTGCGCACCGGCGAGTACGAGGACGGCAGCCTCGGCGAGATCTTCGTCGACATGCACAAGGAAGGCGCGGCCTTCCGCAGCCTGATGAACAACTTCGCCATCGCCATCTCGATCGGCCTGCAGTACGGCGTACCGCTCGAGGAGTACGTGGAGGCCTACACCTTCACCCGCTTCGAGCCGTCCGGCATGGTCGAGGGCAACGACGCGATCAAGATGGCGACCAGCGTGCTGGACTACATCTTCCGCGAGCTGGCGGTCAGCTACCTCGGCCGCAACGATCTGGCCCATGTGGCGCCGGACGACGTTCTGCCGGACGCGACGGGGCGCGGCGAGGCTCAGTCCAACCTGGAAGACCAGGTCGAGCAGGCGATCACCGAGACGGTGCGACGCGTCACCTCGCGCGGCTACGTCCGCAACCAATTGCTGGTTCTGCCGGGCGGTGCCCAGGGCGGGCTGAAGGGCGGTGCGCAGGAAACCGCGGTGCAGTTCGAGGCGACCGGCACCGACGGTCCGGGCTATGCCGGAGACACGGCCGCAGCGCCGGCCGGCGTTCAAACCGCCAGCTTCGTATCCCAGGAGGTATCGGTCAGCCGCAGGATCGGCAGCGAAGTCGACCAGCGCCTGGAGCGCATCCGCGAGGCCCGCATGAAAGGCTACGAAGGCGATGCCTGCGGCGAGTGCGGCAACTTCACTCTGGTCCGCAACGGCACCTGCATGAAGTGCACCACCTGCGGCTCCACCAGCGGCTGTTCCTGACGCCTCTGGCGACACGACAGATCGCCGGAAAGCCGGTGACGAGAACGGGAGCGGGACCGTCGAGATGGTTCCGCTCCCTGTTTTTTCACAGGCAGGCGCCTCTTGTCCGCTCCTGACGTCTCGTCGCGACAGCAGACAGCGGTTTCGCGGCGACGAACAAACTACAAGTGCGCAACAAGCGAAGCCTTGAGAGCTTCGTATTCCCGTAAGGGGATACCGGTCATCGCAGCTTCGCGCGTCGTGACGTCATCGTCGTACTCTGCCGGAGCAGCGAAAAGCGCACCCGGCGCGCTAAATTGACTGTCTGTGAAATCCACGCGCCGCCCCTCCAGCCTGTTGTAATAGTGCCAGACTCCAGGCAGCCGCGTTCGGAGTAGGTCACCTCCGAACAAATCAAGAATAACTACGGCCGTCACGTTGCATTGGCCGGATGCGGGATTTTCCGGCGTCCACTGTACAGCGGTGTCGAGAGACCACGCGTGTTCGAGCGCAGAGCGGATGCGACCTTCATCGTAGGCAGGCGCCATACCGTTTCCTGTTGTCGATGGTTTTCGGTCCGGCCGAGGGTACACTGATCGAAGCGTTCCGAAACCCGTTTCCAAATCGCCGTAAAGCACGTCTGTCTTCGAATTTGGAGCGGTCTCGATCGAGACGTCCCTTCCACGTGGCGTCCGGGCCGACGGCGATTGACCGCTGGCGCAGCCATTGATTGTCCTTTATGCTTTAACCCTACAACTTAAGAAAGCCTTCATACGACCCGGGTTAGACCGTCGGCAACCGGCAGATCGCCAAGTGCCATAGACGTTTGGCGCAAAATTCCAGGGAGCGACGCGCGAGCCCAGCTTTTCGGAGGGGTTCGAGCGATGACTGTGATGAAGGTCACATTCATAGGGTCGCCACTGTTGCGCCTCGGCTTTGTCATAGGCAGCCGCTAACAGGTGTCCCCACATGAAGGACACGTAGGGACGAGCGTCGAAGAGCGAGGATCAGATGGCTAAGACTTGGACCAACAACCGTGAGCCGAGACTCGAGGACCTGCTGGAGGACGAATTGACCTGGAAGCTTCTGGAAGTCTCCGGGTCGACGGTTGAGGAGCTGCGGCGCGAGATGACGGACGCCCGATCGCGTCTTAAGGCCCGCACTCAGGCAAGGGCCGCCTAGGAGCCAAGTTCAGGTAGGGCCCCGCCCAGGACCCAAGTTCAGGTAGGGTCCCACCCAGGACCCAAGGAGGAGATCGGCCGGAGGTGCTTCGCCTCCCGCCGATCCGATTTTCTCTCCAAACGAAGCTCAGCGCTTCGCCGACACTTCCCTTCCGGCCTTCCGCTCGGCTACTCTCCGCGCGCCGTGGGCAACCGCTCGCGGTCATCAGCAAGAGACATGCGAGAGCCGACAGGGAGGAGAGCCGCGCCATGGCCGGAACGATCGACGCGAAGCTGAAGGACTTGGGTATCGAGGTTCCGGAACCGGCCGCGCCGGTCGCGAACTACGTGCCTTTCGTCGCCGTGGGCAAGCTGGTCTTCATCTCGGGCCAGGTTCCCCTGGTCGACGGCAAGCCGCAGTTCCTCGGCAAGGTCGGCGCGACCTTCTCGGTCGAAGAAGGGCAGCAGGCGGCGCGGATCTGCGCCATCAACCTGATCGCCCAGATGAAGGCCGCGGCCGGCGGCGACCTGGACAAGGTGAAGCGCGTCGTCCGCCTGGGCGGTTTCGTCAATTCCACCCCCGATTTCACGGACCAGCCCAAGGTCGTGAACGGCGCGTCCGACGTGATGGTCGAGGTCTTCGGCGACAAGGGCAAGCACTGCCGTACCGCGGTCTCTGCCGGCGGTCTGCCGATCGACGTGGCGGTCGAGGTCGACGCCGTGATCGAGCTGGAATAGACGGCGAACGAACGCCTCCATGACCGAAGAGTCCTTGCGCGAGGTTCGCGCGTTCCTCGCCGAGTTTCCCGACACCCAGGCGGTCGACGTCATCTTCGCCGATCTCTCGGGCGTCGTCCGCGGCAAGCGCTATCCCGTCGCCGATCTGTCCCGCATTTTCGGCGACGGTCTGGCCTTCCCGGCCTCCAGCTTTCTGCTCGACACCGCCGGCGCGAACACGGATGCCGGCGGCAGGGGCTTTTCCGACGGCGATCCCGACTGCTTCGCGGTGCCGATCCCGGACACGCTCGACCGAGTGCCCTGGTCGGCCCAACCGCTGGCCCAGGTACTTCTGACCTGTCGCCAGCGCGACGGCCAGCCGCTCTTCTTCGAGCCGCGCAACGTCCTGGCCCGCGTCGCCCAAAACCTGGAGTCCGAGTTGGGACTGACGGCCTGCGTCGCCTTCGAACTGGAGTTCTATCTGATCGACCGGTCGCGGGGCGCCCTGGGCGCCCCGCAGCCGCCCTTCTCCCCCGCGACGGGCGAGCGCGACCGCGCCACGCAGGTTTACGGCATGGACCAGGTCGATACCTTCGGCGCCGTGCTGACCGACATCGTCGAGAGCTGCAAGGCGCAGGGCGTGCCCACCGGCGCCATCTCCGCCGAGTACGCTCCCGGGCAGTTCGAGATCAATCTGCGTCACGTGGAAGATCCGTTGGCCGCCGCCGACGACTGCGTTCTCTTCAAGCGCGCGGTCAAGGGCGTCGCACGGAAGTACGATATGCAGGCCACCTTCATGGCCAAGCCCTATCCGGAGGAAGCCGGCAACGGGATGCATCTGCATATCAGCCTGTTCGATGCCGAAGGACGCAACGTCCTGGACGACGGCCAGGGCGGGATCAGCGACAGGTTCCGCCATGCGCTCGGCGGCCTGCTGGCCACCCTGCCCGAGGCCATGGCCTTCCTGGCGCCCAACATCAATTCCTACCGCCGCTACCAGCCGGACGTCTTCGTCCCGATCCGCCGTTCCTGGGCCGAGGAGAACCGCTCCGTCGCGCTCCGCATTCCCTTGGGCAGCGGCACCGCCAAGCGGGTCGAGCACCGCATGCCCGGCGCAGACGCCAACCCCTACCTGACGCTGGCGGCGCTGCTCGCCGGGATGCATCACGGCATCGCCAACAGGCTCGACCCCGGACCGCCGGCCAGCGGAAACGCGGCCACCGCCTTCGACCCCGCCCTGCCGATGCGTCCGCGCCGGGCCTTGCAGAGGTTGCGCCGCGGCAAGCTGCTACGCGACTACCTGGGCAAGGACTACGTCGATCTCTACGTGCAGGCGAAGGAGGCCGAGTACGAGACCTTCGAGGCCGCCATCACGCCGCAAGAATATCAGTGGTACCTGTTGGCGGATTGATTCGGTCCAGGCTCGAAAAGGCTCGGATCGCGTAGGCGCCACGCGGCATCCGTCTCGCCGCTACAGCAAGCTCGGGAGCCAGAGCGACAAGCCCGGCACGCCCATGATCAGGCCGAGTACGACGATCTCGATCAGCAGGAACCAGGCGATGCCAACGAAGATGGTCTCCAGTCTCACCTTGTCTCCGACGATCGATTTGATGACGAAGACGTTGAGCCCTATGGGCGGCGTGACGAGCCCGATCTCCAGAAGTTTTATGACCACGACGCCGAACCAGATGAGGGACAGACCGTAGCTCTCGACGATCGGAATGGTCAGGGGCAAGGTCAGCAGGATGATCCCGATGGGATCGAGAAACATGCCGAGGATCAGGTACATCACCACGATGACCGCGAGGACGACGAGCATCGAGGCGTCGATATGGGCGATCCAATCGGTGATGGCGCCGGACAGGCCAGTCAGCGCGATGAAGCTGACGTAGATCTTGCCGCCGATGGCGATCGCGAAAATCATCGACGACTGAAACACGCTTTCGCGCAGGGCCGAGACGATCTTCTCGCGGCTGAGACGGCCGAGCAGAAGGCCGAGCAGAAGCGTCGCACAGGCCCCGATACCGGCGGCTTCGGTCGGGGTGAAGACCCCGCCGTAGATGCCGCCGATCACGACCGTGAAGATCGCGACGATGGCCCAGCAGCGCCCGAGCGCCTGCCAACGGTCGTCTCGGGCGATGGCGTCCCGGGGCACCGGCGCGGCTTCGGGCCTGATGCGCACCCAGATGTAGATCACCAGGAGATAAGCGGCGAGCGAGAGCAGTCCCGGAACGATCGCGGCGACGAAGAGCTTGGAGATCGATTGCTCGGTGAAGACGCCGTAAAGAATGAAAAGGATCGACGGCGGAATCAGCGAGCCGAGCGTGCCGCCGATCGCGACGGAGCCGGCAGCCAGCGACTTCGCGTAGCCGAACCGCAGCATCTCGGGGATGGCGATCCGCCCCATCGCGGCGGCGCAAGCGACGGACGAGCCGGTAATGGCCGAGAAACCGCCGCAGCCGACGACCGAGGCCATGGCCACGCCGCCGGGCAGCCGCGCGAGCCAGAGCCGGGCCGCCCGATAGATGTCGGTGGTAAATCCCGCCTCGTAGGCGAGATGGCCCATCAGGATGAAGAGCGGCACCGTCGATAGGGAGAAGCCCGTGATGAAGGTGTAGGGACCGTTGCCGATGAGCGACAGAGTCGGGCGCCAGGCGGCATCGGGATTGAAGTTACCGCCGGGACGCCAGCCGAAAATGATGAAGATGCCGATCGACGCCGTGATTCCCAGCGCCGCGGCGATCGGGACCCGGAGCGCGAGCAGGGCCAGCGTTACGCCAAGGGCCAATCCGCCGACAAGAAGAGGCTCCATCCGTCAGACCTGTTCCGACCGATCCGGCGCCGTGGGGCGATCGTGCGCGGGCGCCACGCCCGTCGCGCAGGTGCGCAGCCCTTCCGCGATCGAAACGGCGAGCCGAAGGACGAAGAGAGCGATCCCCGCAGCGAAGACGATCTTCATCGGCCAGGTCGGGATTTCGAGCGTTCCGTCGTAGTAGGTGCCCTGGGCAATCTCGCGCGGCAGCTTTTGGGACACCATGAAGCCGATACTGCCGAAGAAGACCATCATGGCGAGCGCACCGAAAGCCCGCAGCAGACCGCGCGCACGGACCGGTAGCCAGTCGGTGGTGACCGTCACCGCGATATGCCCGGACTGGCTTTCGATGAAGGCCAGCGGCAGAGCGATCACGCAGACCATCAAGAGGCCGACCATGATGAGATCGTCCGGGATCGGCGCGTTGAAGAGCTGACGCCCCAGCACCGAAGCGGTGACGATCCCGCCCATGATCAGCAGCGCGGTTCCGGACAGGATCATGGCGACGCGTTCGAGCGCGCCGAGCAGTCTGCGAAACAGATGCGTCACATCGCCCATAGATCACCCGCCATGGATCGCCCGTTTGCGGTTATCCGGTTTCGCAGGGAGGTACCGACACGCTGAGACGGAGGTATCGACATGCGAAGGGAACCGTCTCCACCCGAGCTTCGGGCGGAGACGGTGTCGGACTAGGTGGAGCTCAGCGATCCCAAGGATATCCCTGGGCCTCGTGCTCGGCGTCGTATTTCGCGATCAGCTCGAGGAAGGCACCGCGAATGCCGTCGGCATCCAGATCCTTCTCGCCGGCTTTATCGATCCAGCGCTGCGCATCCTGCTCGGCAAGCTCGACCAGCGCTTCGCGCATGCCGGCGGCCGGCTCGATCATTTCGATGGCATGGCCGTCGATGCCGGCTGCGAGCTCGGCCTTGGTTTCCGTCCGCGAGGCATGCATCAGTTCGGCCACGTGGAGCGTGAAGTCGCGGCCCAGCTCGTCGATCAACGCCTGATGCTCCGCGCTGAGGTCCTGATAGGTTTCGAGGTTCATCGCGATCCCGAAAGCGAGCGTCTGGCCCAAATCGACGCCGGTGATGTAGTTCGCGATCTCATGCTGCTTGTAAGCCTTCACGACGTAGTAGTAGGTGGTCGACCCGTCGATGGAGCCGTTCGACAGCGCCTCGTAGACCTTGGGCTGCGACACCGAGACGGTCGACGCGCCATGCGCTTCCAGCGCCGGCACGAAAGCGCCGGTCGCACGCAGCGTCAGGCCGTCGAGATCCTCGAGCGACGTGATCGGCTTGTCACGGGACAGAAGCTGCGTTGGACCCGTCGTATAGTTGCCGAAATAGTGCAGATTGAAGGAATTGGCTTCCTCGATGGCAGCCGGATGGGTCGTCATCAGCTCGTAAGCCGCCATCATGCCGACCCATTCGTCGGGCAACTGCACCGTATCGACGGCCTCGTAGACGACAAGCCGACCCGGGGCGTAGACCGGGACGATGGAGGCCATGTCGGCAACCCCGTCGGACACGCCCTGCGCCGCGTCGCGGGCCCCCAGAAGCGCTCCGCCCCAAACGATATCGAGACCCAAGGCTCCGTCGGACCGCTCGCGCAGTTCGCTGTCCAGCCATTGGAGAGCACCGGCTCTCGTGCCTCGATTGGGGGCGAACTCCGCGAAGCGCAGCATCTGCATCTCCGCTTCGGCATTCGACCAGACCGCGGACGCGCTCAGTCCGCCAACTGCAACCGCGACGGCCAACAGACCTGTCGTCACTTTTCTCATAGCGATCTCCTCCCTCAAGCAATCCGTTGACCGGACATTGGGGAAATTGCACGCAGGGCAGTGATCTTTGTCAACAGGTAATTATAATTTCACTATATGAAATATTTCGCTACGATAGCCGTCGAATATCGTTTTTCAATCTGAGGCAGATGCCGCAAACCACGAGCCCCCTGACAGGGCCGACAGGCCGAAAGGTGACGACCCATGCGCCAAACGTCGAGCGATCCACGCCGTGACAGCGACCCGGCGGACGGCAGCCGCAGAAGCGACGGTGCGACGCTGCCGCGCGTCCGGGCGGTGTCGCGCGCGATCGCCATCATGCGCACCTTCACGCCCGAACAGCCGCGCCTCTCGCTCAGCGCCGTCGCCGAGAGCGCAGGCCTGGATGCCGGAACGACGCGCCGCATCCTGGTGACGCTGCGCGACGAGGGAATCGTCGAGCAGGATGCGAAGTCAGGCCAATATGCGCTGACGCTTCAGGCCATGCGCTTCGCCGGCGCGGTTCCCGACGGTCAGTCGCTGCGAGACCTGGCCGAGGACCTGCTGCGCGGCCTCGCCGACGAGGTCGGCGCCACGGCCTTTCTATCGGTCGCACGCGGCCACGAGGCCATCTGCCTCGCCCGGTTTCACGGCCAGGCGCCGGTGGAGGTGCGCTGGTGGGCACTCGGCATGGGACGCCCGCTCAATTGCGGCGCGGCCCCACGTCTGCTGCTCGCGCATCTGCCGGTGGAGGAGCAGGACCGCATTCTGGCCCAGCCGCTGGCGACCCTGACCGATAAAAGCATCACGGACCCGGACCTCCTGCGGGTGGAACTCGACGAGATCCGACGGAACGGATGGGCCTTCGCCCGCGACGACGTGGCGCTCGGCCTGTCGGCGGTGGCGGCACCGGTTCGCGACGATCGCGGCCTCCTGGTCGCCGCAATGTCGCTCGGGGGACTGACGCCGCAGATTTTCGGCGACACGCCCGATGGCGACGGAAGGCCCCGTGCCTTGTCCCCGCTTCTGGACTGCTGCGCGCGCCTGTCGGACCGGATTTCAGGCCTTGATTTCATCAGTTGAAATTATTGTTATTCCTTGACAAGCACGCCCACCTGGCCGGTACTTCCGCCGACGCAACGCCCTGTCTCAAGGCCTGAGACAAGGGATTCGCCGCTTCGGGAGGGAGGCCGCCGATGGGGGCCACGATCGCAGAAAAGATTCTGGCGCGCGCCGCCGGCCGGGACCGGGTACGCGCGGGGGAAGAGATCAAGGCGCGGCCGGACTTCGTCATTGCCTACGACTTCCCCGGCTACACCGACGTCATCTTCCGGCAGATGAAAGAGGATTTCGGCATCGACAAGGTGGTCGATCCGAGCCGCTTCGCCCTATTTATCGACCATATGGTTCCGGCGGTGACGCCGCAGGAAGAAGAGCTCCACCAGGTGACCCGCGACTGGGGCGCCGCGCAGGGCGTGCCGGTCTATGAGCGCAAGGGCATCGGCCATCAGGTCGCGGCCGAACTCGGCTATGCGACGCCTGGCGCCTTCGTCGTCCATTTCGACGGCCATATCTCGCAACTCGGGACCTATGGCGCACTGGCAATCGGCGTGCGCCGCCATCTCCTCGAGGCCTTCGTCAAGGAGCGCATTCAGATCAAGGTGCCGAAGACGACGCGCATCGATCTGACCGGCCGGCTCCGGCCCGGCGTCATGGCGCGCGACGTGTTCCATCACATCGTGCGCGTGATCGGCCCCTCCGCCTGCCGCTTCCAGGTCCTCGAAATCGGCGGCAACGCGCTTGAGCACATCTCGCTCGAAGGCCGGCAGACGATCACCTGTCTCGCCATGTTCACCGGTGCCATCACCGCGATCATCAATCCGGATCGAACGAGCCTCGACTACGCCTTACCGCGTGCGCGGATCGCGCTCGACCCCGTCAGCTCCGACCCCGACGCCGACTATGCGGCGGTGCATCGGATCGATCTGTCCGGGCTGCAACCCGTCGTGGTCATCCCGCCCAGCCCCGCCAATACGCACGACCTCTCCGACTTCGTCGGCACCGAGGTGCAGGTGGGATACCTGGGATCCTGCGCCAGCGGCCGGGTCGAGGATCTCAGGATTGCCGCCGAGATCCTGCGCGGGCGTCAGGTCAAGCCGGGCTTCCAGCTCCATGTGGTACCGACCAGTCAGGAGATCATGCGCCAGGCCGCGGAGGAAGGCATCATCACCGATCTCATCGCATCGGGCGCCTTTGTCACCTCGTCCTCCTGCGACTACTGCTTCGGCCGCATGGGTGTGATGAGCGCGGGCCAACGGGCGGTCTCGACCGGCACGCTCAATGTGCGGGGGCGCATGGGCAGCCCCGATTCCGAAATCTTCATCGTCAATGCGGCAGCCGTGGCGGCGGCTGCGATCGAAGGCAAGATCGCCGACCCCCGCCCCTATCTGTGACGGAGCCGCCCGATGCCTTTGAAGAATCTGCGGGGCCGCGCCGCCTTCGTCTTCGACGAGATCGACTTCGACGTCGACCAGATCGTCGGCGTCAAGAACATCAAGATCAAGGATACGGACGAACTCGCGAAAGTCGCCATGCAAGGCTACGACCCGGACTTCGCCACCAGAGTAAAGCCGGGGGACTTGCTGATCGGGAATGAGAATTTCGGTTACGGCCACCCGCACTATCCGCCGATGATCGCAATGCGCCGGCTCGGCATTTCGGGCGTTGTCGCCGAGAGCTTCTCGCCTGGCTATTGGCGCGGCGAGATTGCGATGGGCTTCCCGCAAATCGCCTGCCCCGGCGTCCTCGGCCTCGTGTCCCGCTGGGACGAACTGGAGGTCGACTGGAAAGACAGCCAAGTGATCAACCGCACGACCGGAACGGCCCTGCCCTTCGAGCCCCTGTCCGACGGCGACCGGATGATGCTCGAACACGGCGGCCTGATCGGCTACCTGCATGCCCGCGACGAGGAAGAGACCGAATGACCAGGCTCGACAAGACCACTTTCGCGGCGAAAGCCCGCGCCGGCGAGACGATCTGGACCGCCGGCGCCTTCGATGCGCTCTCGGCGAAACTGGCCGAGGAAGCCGGCTTCGCCGCCATCATGTCGACGGGTTTCGGCGTCTCGGCCTCGCATCTCGGGGCGCCCGACGTGGAACTCTACACCATGACCGAAAATCTCGCGGTCGTGCGCAACATGGTCAACGCCGTCACGGTGCCGCTGGTCGCCGATACAGACACCGGATACGGCAATGCGATCAACGTCATGCGTACGGTGCGCGAGTTCGAGCAGGCGGGCGTCGCGGCCATGATCCTGGAAGACCAGGAAGTGCCGAAACGCTGCCCGGCGGTCGCCAACTCGGTCGAGATTCTTCCGATCGACGAAGGCAGCGCGAAGATCCGTGCGGCCGCCGAGGCCCGGCGCGACCCGGACAGCGTGATCATTGCGCGCACCGACGCCTTCAACGAAGCCGATGGGATCAACCGCGCCAGAGCCTATGTGGCCGCCGGCGCCGACCTTATCCAGCCGATCTCCCGAGGCTTCACGGACTTCGACGCGCTGCGGCGTCTCCGCGACGCCTGCGGCGTGCCCTTGTCGCTGCAGATCCTGGGGTGGCTCGAAACCGACCTGACGCGGGATCAGATCGAGCAGGTCGCCGGTCTCGCGGTCTTCCCCCTCGTCTCGCTGATGACCGCAACCGCCGCGATGCGCGCCAATCTTCAGGCCCTCAGTGGAGCGCATTCCACCCGCGAACTGCCGCGGCAAACGACGAGCCTCAAGGACTTCAAGAGCTTCATCGGCTTCGACGAGGTCGAGCGCCAGAAAGCGAAGTTCCTGGTGCGGGAACTGCCCGAAGCTCTCTCGACGGTCGACGAGGGCGCGAGGTAGCGCGGGAGGGGAACCAGTCGTCCTTGCCGGCGGAACGATCCAGAGGCGCGCCGGCTATCCGCGAAACATCAGCTTGACCATCGTGCCCTTGCCCAATTCGCTCTGAATTTCCAGAGACCCGCCGTGCAGCTCGATGAAGCTCTTGACCAAGGGCAGTCCGAGGCCGGTGCCCTGCCGCCCGCTCGTGGAAACATTGCCGATCTGGCCGAAGGGCTCCACCGCGATGGCAATATCTTCCGGAGTCATCCCAACACCGGTGTCACGAACGCTGACGGTGACGGCATCCGGGCTTTCGGCCAGATCTAGCGGCGCCGCGCGGAGTTGGACACTGCCGCCCGCCTCGGTGAACTTGCAGGCGTTGGACAGCAGATTGACGATCATCTGCTTGGCCGCGCGACGGTCGGCCATCAGCTTCAACCCCTCGGTCGCCACCTCCGACTCGACTTCCAGGCCCCGGCCCTCGGCAAGCCCGCTGACGAGGGAAACGCACTCCTCGATCAACGCCTGTGCGTCGAGCGGTTCCGGATCGATTTCCATCTTGCCCGCCTCGACCTTCGCCAGGTCCAGGATGTCGTTGATGATGGACAGCAAGTGCGCCCCGCTTTCGTGAATCGAGCGGGCGTAATCAAGATATCTCTCGCTGCCGAGCGGCCCCAGATATTCCTCGGACAAGAGCGACGAGAATCCCAAAATGGCATTGAGGGGCGTGCGCAGTTCGTGACTCATCATGGCGAGGAACTCGCTCTTCGAGCGGTTTGCCTCCTCGGCATGCTGACGTGCGCTCTCAGCCGTTTCCCGCGCCTCGGCGAGCTTGAGGTTCGCCGCCGCCATTTCATCATGCAGCCGCTTCATCTCGGTGATGTCGCGGCGCAGGGAGACGAAACCGACACCCGGCACGCGTTGCTCGTGCACCAGGTGCCAGCAGCCCGCCGTCTCCTGCTCGAAGGGCACGCCCGAAGCCTTGTGCAAGCGTTCGAGGCGTTTTTGAAAGTAGGCTTCGGGATCGCGTTCCGCCAAAGGGTCGAGCACGACGCCCGTCGCCTCCATCGAGTAGCGAACGATATCGAAGAAATGGCGTCCCGCCAGAACCTCGAAAGACGGCATGTAGGGGAAAAAATCGTGGTAGGCGCGGTTGAAATAGACGAGACGGTCTTCCGTATCGTAGATCACCAAAGCTTCCGGAAGCTGCTCGATGGCGATCCGGACCAGGGTATCGAAGCGCTGCTGCCCTTCGGTCTCCGGCGTCGGTCTCAAGGTGGCGACCAGCCGCTCGCCCTCGGGCAGGGACAAGCGCCCCAGGCTGACCCGGCAGGCGACGGGATCTCCCCGGCGAGGCCGGAGCATCACGAATTCGCTGTCGAGACGCCAGGTCTCCGCAGGCTCCGGTCCCGCCAGAAGCTGACCCGGCGACAGAGCGCAGAGTTCCGACGGCGTGTAGCCCGTCAAGTCGGCGACGACCTCGTTGGCATGCAGCACCCGGCGACCGTCCAAACTGAACAGAAGCACACCGGCTTCGGAACCGGAGGCCTCCCCCTGATTCCTCAGCTCTCGCCGGCCGAAGCCCGGCTTACTGGAGTCGGGCCGGCAGGACTCGCGCAGATGGGAGCGGCGCCGAGCGGGCTGGCGGGGTCTCAAGCTCTTCCCTTCCTCTCCCATTCCTACCGGCTCTAGGGCCACTCCATCCGCTCAGCACAGTCCGAAACCATAAAACCGCTTCTGAGATAGATGGATCGCAAAACTCTACCATAGGATTAATGGCATTTATCGCCATGGCATTGGATCGAGCGTAGCTCCTCAAACGCGAAACGCGAGCGGGGAGCGCACTTCGCGGCCCTCAAGCAAGTCGCTTCCTTTGAACCAGGTCTTCCAGAGCTGCCAGGTAGTGCTGCCAGTAGGTATCACCGCGATCCGGGTCTCCCGCCGCCTGGGCGCGCCGAATCGCTGCGCTCAGGGCGTCGGCATGCTCCGGCCAGGTGAAAATATCTCGGGCGACGAGGTGGTGAGCCAGGGCAAAGACTCTCGCTTGCCAGGGCTCCTCGAAGGGTCGCCCGCTGTCCGCAAGCAGTGTTTGCGCCGGGGGCGTTTCAGATGGGGGCTTTCCGGTCATGCCGCCGGATCCAGGTAGGGTTCGAAACAATCAACGCGGATCGACCCGGGATAGGCCTGCTCTCCCCAGATATCCTTGGCGTCGAAAGCGACGCTGTAGAGGTGCTCGGGCTGTTCGCCGCCACCGCAGGCGTTGGTATCCGGAAAAACGTGCGCGCCGTGGTGCAGCAGGATCTGGCCGGGCCGTCCGCGCAGGTAGCGCGGCAGCCGGGTATGGCCGGCCGGGGCCATCACCTTGGCGACCACCCGGTCGCCAAGCACAAAGGCCGGCGGACGGGTCGCCGCCCGCGCGCTCGGCCCGCCTTTGGCCAGGGTCGCGGCAACCTGCGCCGCCTTCAGCACGCGCGGCGGTTCGGCCGGCGGCGCCAGGGACCGGCCCTGCTCGATCTCCTCCCGGCTGCAGAGGCCGGACTGAACCAGCAAGGTCTCAAGCCCCTGCAGCCAGATCTGATAGTAGCTCTTCGCGAGGTAGGCGCCAGGCGCCTGGTTCTCGCGGGCGTAGCGCGACATGTCGATGTTCCACCTGCCGGTCGCCCCGACGGCCAGCGTCAGCCCGAAGACCCGGCGTTCCCAGTCCGCCTTGAAGAGCGCCGCCGAACCGCCCCGCGAGGTCTCGTCCGGCTCGACGGGACCGAACCCCTGCATACCGCCCAGATCGTGCGCACCGTTCACGACACCGTCCCCCCAGGCGACGACACCTCTTGCGGCGACTTGGCGAGACCGGTTCCGATCATCGAGTCCCGCGTCACCAGCTCGGCCAGTTGGTCCTCGGTCCAGTCTTCGGTTCCGGCCGGACGCTCGGGAATGACGAGGTAGCGGATCTCGGCCGTGGAATCCCAAATGCGGAACTCCGTATCCTCGGGCAGCCGCACCCCGAACTCCTCCAGGACGCCGCGCGGTTCGAGCACGGCACGCGAGCGGTAGGCGGCGGATTTGTACCAGGTCGGAGGTACGCCCAGCACAGGCCAAGGGTAGCAGGAGCAGAGGGTACAGACGACGAGATTGTGCAGGCCCGTGGCGTTTTCGACAGCCACCATGTGCTCGCCTTGGCGCCCGGCGAAACCGAGCTCGGCGATGGCGCCGGTCGCATCCGCGAGCAGACGCGCCCGGTAGTCCGGGTCCGCCCAGGCCCTGGCAACGACCCTGGCACCGTTGCGCGGGCCGATCTTCGTTTCGTAGGTTTCGATCAGCGCGTCCACGGCGACCGGATCGACATAGCCTTTCTCGACCAGCAGAGCTTCGAGTGCCTGCACCCGTTTGGTCATGGGGTCCGGCCCGGCATCGTGGTCGTGACCATGCGGATGATCGTGGGAATGGCTATGGGACGGATCGTGATCTTCGGGCGCCATGGACGTCTCCCTCCAAGACTTTCGATTGAGGCCGAGTGTGTACGGAGGACCGCCGTTCCATCAAGAGGCCGTATTAACGTTTACTTTGTGTTTTGTATTTTCTATTGACGACACGGCGTCGTGGAACGATGCTTGTCCAACAGCGCCGCTTTGAGGCTCAGCTTGCGGGGCGCTATATAAGTACCAGCTAAAGCGAGTGGGACAGGTCCCGCCGCTCACGCCGCGTCGGGGCTTTTTTTGTGCCCGACGGTGCGGTCTGAAGCGGCTCTCCCCTTCCCGGCATCGCGGAGCCTCGTATCGAAACGGGCCTCCGCGGAGGCCGTAGCGAAGCGAGGAGAGTTGTTATGTCGACCCGTCGTAGCTTTTTGTCCCTGGCCGCCGCCGCCATCGCGACCGCCGGTCTTGTCACCACGGATCTGATCGCCGCCGCACCGGCGTCGGCGGCGGAAACGCCCGAGCGTATCGGCATCGACTGGGCTTACTACAACCCGGTCGCCATCCTGCTGAAGAACAAGGGCTGGCTGGAAGAGGAGTTCGCCGAGGACGAGACCGAGATCCGCTGGGTGCTCTCGCTCGGCTCCAACAAGGCGCTGGAGTTTCTGCGCGGCGGCTCGATCGACTTCGGTTCGACGGCGGGCAGCGCCGCCATCGTCGGCCGCGCAAGCGGTTTGCCGATCAAGGCGGTCTATGCCTACTCCAAGCCGGAGTGGACCGCTCTCGTCGTCCGTCGGGACAGCGAGATCCAGAGCGTCGCCGACCTGCGCGGCAAGACCGTCGCGGTCACCCGCGGCACCGATCCGCACATCTTCCTGCTGCGCGCGCTGGCCGAGGCCGGCCTGAGCGAAGACGACATCAAGCCGGTGCTACTGCAGCATCCGGACGGCTACCGGGCCCTGGAGCGCGGCCAGGTCGACGCCTGGGCCGGCCTCGATCCGCACATGGCCAAGGCCGAGCTGGAGTCCGACGCCCGGCTGTTCTTCCGCAACGCCGACCTCAACACCTACGGCATCCTGAACGTCCGCGAGGCCTTCGCGCAGGAGTATCCCGAGACGGTCGCCCGGGTGCTGCGTGTCTACGAGCGGGCCCGCCGCTACGCCCTCGAGAATCCGCAGGAGCTGCAGGCCGGTCTGGTCGCGGCGGCGAAGATCGACCCGGCCGTGGCGGCGCGCCAGCTGGAACAGCGCACCGACATCACCGACCCGGCGATCGGACAGGCCCATCGCGAGACCTTCCTGGCGACCGGCCGGGTGCTGCAGGAGATCGGCGTGATCGACGAGGACCTGGAGGTCGGAACGGTGGTCGATGAGCTGATCGACGCCAGCTTCCTGACGCGGCAAGCCGCAAAGGCCGGCGAGACCGCCGCGACCGGCAAGGCCGCCGAGTGATGCTGGCCGAAAACAGCGAGCGCCGGGTGACGCTCGGCTGGCGGGGGACGGCGGCCAAGGCCGCCGTCTTCTCCGTCGCGCGCTTCAAGGGCCTGATCCTGCCCGTTGCGTTGCTGCTCGCCTGGGAAACGACGGCCCGCCTGGAACTGATTCCCAGTTTCCTTTTGCCGGCGCCCGGCGAGGTCTTCGGCGAGCTGGCCGACCTCTGGCGGTCCGGCGAGCTGATCGACCATATCCTGATCACCGTCTGGCGCGTCGCCCTCGGTTTCGCCGTCGGCGCGGCGGCGGCGACCCTGCTGGGTGCCTTGACCGGCAGCTCACGTATTCTGCGCGAACTGCTCGATCCGACGATTCAGGCGCTGAAGGCGGTGCCTTCCCTGGCCTGGGTTCCCCTCTTCATTCTCTGGTTCGGGATCTTCGAGACCTCGAAGGTGCTGCTGATCGCGGTCGGCGTCTTTTTTCCGATCTACCTGAACCTCGTGACCGGGATTCTCGGCACCGACCGCAAGCTGGTCGAGGTCGCCAGGATCTGCGGTCTGTCGCGGTTCGATCTGGTGCGCCGCATTCTGGTGCCGGCCACCCTGCCCAGCTACATGACCGGGCTGCGTGCTGGCCTCGCGCTCGGCTGGATGTTCGTGATCGCGGCCGAACTGATGGGCGCCAGCGAGGGTCTCGGCTTCCTGATGATCGACGGGCAGATGACCGGCCGGCCGGCCGTGATCATCGGCGCCCTGATCCTTTTCGCCCTGGCCGGTAAACTTTCGGATGCCTTGATCGAGGCCGCATCGACCCGACTTCTGTCCTGGCAGGACGGTTACGGCGGAACCCAGGAGAAGGCCGATGCTTGAGATCACCTGTCTGGGGAAGACCTTCGACGCCAGCGCGGGCGTGGCCCACCGGGCGCTGGAGGGCGTGACGCTGAGCGTCGGCCAGCACGAGATCGTATCCTTGGTCGGCACCTCCGGCTGCGGCAAGTCGACCCTGTTGCGCATCGTCTCGGGACTGGAGACTCCGACCAGCGGGGCGGTGTCGCTCGACGGCCGGACCGTGGAGGGGCCCACGCCGGAGGTCGGCATGGTCTTTCAGGAGCCGCGGCTGATGCCCTGGCTCAGCGTCCGCGAAAACGTGCGCCTGGCGCTGCTCGACCTGCCGACGCGGGAGCAGGAGGCACGCATTGCCGAGGCGCTGGAAGATGTCGGGCTGAGCCGCTTCGCGGAGGCCTATCCCCGCCAACTCTCCGGCGGCATGGCCCAACGCACGGCCATCGCCCGCGCGCTCGTCCGGCGGCCGAGCTTCCTGTTGTTGGACGAACCTTTCAGCGCGCTCGACTCCTTCACCCGTCAGAAACTGCAGCAGCACTTGCTGGCGCTCTGGGAGCGTTCGCGCTTCACGCTCGTCTTCGTCACCCACGACGTGCTAGAGGCCGTGACCCTGTCCGACCGCATTCTGGTCATGCGCGGCCATCCGGGCCGCATTGACCGCGAGATCCACGTCGATCTTCCCCGCCCCCGCGCCCGCACCGCCCCCGAGGTGCGCGCGCTGGAGGAGGAGATCGTCACCGCACTCGACCTTTCATAAGGAGACAAAACGGATGAGCGACCCGATCACGGCAGAAGAGCTGAAGGCGCTGCAGGCTCCCCTGAAGTCGAAGTACCGCGAGGATGCGAAGGCCGGCGTCGTGACCTTCCGCGCCGAAGGTCGGCTCGACGAAGGCATCTCCTGCAAGGTCGACACCGGCCGGGCCCTGGTCGACGCCGGGCTGCATCCCGCCGCCGGCGGCCTGGGCGATCAGGCCTGCTCCGGCGACATGCTGCTCGAAGCGCTGGCGGCCTGTACCGGGGTGACGCTGCGCGCCGTCGCGACCGCCATCGGGTTCGATCTGCGCGGCGGCCGGGTACTGGTCGAAGGCGACCTGGACTTTCGCGGGACGCTGGGTGTCGAGCGGGAGGCACCGGTCGGCTTCCAGGCGATTCGCTTGACGTTCGATCTGGAGACGGACGAGCCGCAGGAGCGGATCGATCAGCTGCTGAAACTGACCGAACGCTTCTGCGTCGTGCTGCAGACGATTCAACAGCCGCCCCGGATCGAGAGCAAGCAGGTCGTCGCGGAAGCCGCAGTTTCCTAGAGCTGATAGCCGATCAATCGGCCGAGGCCCAGCACGGTCAACCAGAGGCACAAGGAGACGGCGGCGAAAGGCGCGGTCCGGCGCCGCGCCAGCACTCGTTGCCGGGCCAGGACGGCGTTGGCGACCGCCAGGCTCACCAACGCCATCTTGATCAAAAAGAGATCGAGAGACGCATAGTCGGTCGCGCTAACCGCAAACAGCAACGCACCCGTAAGAATCGCGAGACAGAGCCCGGCCACCGCCGTCTGGCTCAGAACGCGCTCGAGAGCCTCGACCGGCGCGGCTCGCCAAAAGCCGAGCCTGCGGAGATCGAGCGGAACGATCGCACCGACTAGCAGGGCAAGGCCGAGAATATGCCCGGCATTGACGAGCGGATAGAGCCAGCGCGAGCTGCGCAGAACGGTGGCGACCTCCGTCGCTTCCAGGGCCAGCAGGACCTCCACCGCCGCTGTCCCGATCCGCTAGTCCCGGTTCGGATAGAGATCGTAGAGCACACCGTCGATGGAAAGGCGTTCCGCCTTCATCCGAAGCTCAGTCTCATCGGAGGCGCGCTGACCGGACGCCACGATCTCGCGCCCGACCGACAGCAGGGCATCGGTCAGACCGGCCTGCTCGTTGCGCCACGGTTGACCCACCTCGACGATCCAGCGCTCCTCTTCGGCATCCACCTCCAGAATACCGTGAGGATTGCCGAGCCGCGCCTCGCGGATCACGCCAGTCAGCTCGAAGGTGCCATCGTCCGTCCAGCGCCATCCATGGTGCGCCGAAGCCGGAGCGCCTACCGCGACCCCCACGACCGCAGTCGCCGAAGCCAAGAACCCTCGCCTCGTCAGCATGACCACTCCTTCCGTTCCGTCGGTTCGACCGCGTCGCGCCCCCAGAAAGCATCCACAAAGTACCCAGAAAGACTAGCCCGAACGAAACCTCTCAGGCCAGCCGTCTTCCTCGCGCGCAGGCACCTGGAGCGATCCACCTCTCCTTTAGGGTTAGCGAACGATGAGATTGCCCTCACAGCAGATGTATACGATTAGTTTCAAGTTGCCGCTTTAGGAGCGACAAGAGGCACCGTTAGGGTCGATCTTCTCCCGCCGAGGCTCCATCGGCCTATCCGTGAGGCAATCCGTTATGAACTTTTTTCCCTCGATAGCTCGCTTTGCGACGTCCCCTCGCGGGACGAGGATTTTGAGACTTCAGAGCGCCGTTACCCCCTGTGCAAGAGTCGCCTGCCTGGCAATCTTCTGTCTGTCGCTGATGGCCGCCGGATCGGCGGCGCAGGCCCAGGAGACGGTCGCGCAGGTCGAAGCCGTCAGCGGCCGGGCCGTACTGCAGCGCGGCTTGACGAGTCTGACGGTCGAAGCCGGACTGGACGTCCAGCGGCTCGACGAAATCATGACGTCCGGCGACGGACGCTTGCGCCTGGCCTTTCTGGACGGCACCGTCATCACCGTCGGTCCGAACTCCCGCGTGTTGGTCCAGTACTATCTCGACGCCTTGAACGTGCAAGACCGACGCCCACGCTTCCTGACCCTCGTCGTCGGGATCCTGCGAGCCAGCGTCCCCAAGATCAGCTCGCTCGGCTGGTCGGTGGAAACCCGCGCCGCCATCGCCTCGTCCCGTTCGACCGAATGGATCGTGGAGGCCAGCGCCGAGACCACCTCGGTGCTGGTGCTGGGCGGCCGCGTCGAAGTCACCGACACCCAAGGCGGCCGACTTCTGCTGACCGGCGGCGAGGGTGTCGACGTTACGCTGTCGCAGCCGATGGCCGCCCAGCCGGTCCGTTGGAACGCCGTACGCGTGATAGACGCCGTCGAGCGTACGACGCTTCGCTAAGCCCGATCATCGCCACAGCCCCTGCCGCCGACGGCAGCAGGCTTTGGTGTCATAGCGAAGTCAGACTGTTAAGCTTCGGTATCGACCAGTCGCCTTCCCCTGCGCGGCAGCCGCTGCAACGGCTGTCGGGGGCGGCTGTCGGCGGAAGATCTGGAGTAGGCGCGATGCGCTCACAGCCATGGCGGCCTCAGCGATTAACGGCAGCGGCGGTCGGTTTCCTGGCAGCGCTGCTCGCTTTCCTTCTGCTCGATGCCCCTATGATCCAGCGGTTGGAGGCGCCGACCCTCGACTGGCGCTTTCAGTTGCGCGGCCCCATCGCCCCTGGCCCCGACGTCATCCTGATTCTGATCGACGAGCCGAGCCTGGAAGCCCTGGGCGGCTGGCCGCCTTCGCGGTTCGATCTGGCCCGGGCGGTGGAGCGCCTGACGTCGGCCGAGGCGCGCCTGATCGTCTTCGACCTTCTGTTCGCCACAGGCGGCGGTACCGACGAAGAAGAACGCGCGGACGCGGCGCTGGCCGAAGCGATCGCCAGGGCGGGCAACGTCACCCTGGGCTACGCCTTTACCTTCGGCCCGCAGATGCTGGCGCGCCTGGAGGCGTCGGATCTTCCGCCCGACGGAACCGCATTGCAGCGCTATCGGAGATCCCCACAAGCCATCGGCCCTCTACCGCACGCCAGCGGTACTCTGCTGCCGCCCCGCTCCTTCAGCGAAGCGGCCGCGACACTCGGGCATATGTCGGTGCTGCTGGCGCCGGACGGCGCGTTGCGCAGCGAAGCAACGGTGGTCGCCTTCGAAGGCACCCTCTACCCCTCGCTGACCTTGCAGGCGGCGAGACAGTTCCACCGCTTACCGCGCAGCGATCTGACCGCCGAAGTGGGCCAATCGATCAGCCTCGGCGACCTGCGGTTCGAGGTCGACCGGCGCATGCGCCTGCCCGTCAACTTCTACGGACCGGCGGGAAGCTTTCCGAGCTACAGCCTGATCGATCTACTGAACGGAGCCGTGCCCGACTCCGAGTTGCGGGGCAAGGCGGTGATCGTCGGGAGCACGGCCGCGGCCGCCGTACCGGTTTTCGTCACCCCTTACGATTCGGCTCTTCCCTCGGTCGCCTACACGGCCACGGTGCTGGACAACCTGCTGCAGGGCCGCAGTCTGGTTCGGCCGGAATGGTTGCACGGCCTGGATATCCTGGCCGCCGGACTTGGAGCGGTGCTGGCCTACGGCGCCGCGCGCCGCCTGCACCCGCTGGCGGTACCGCTGGCTCTGCTGGTCCCCGGAACGCTCTGGACCGGGCTGGCGTATCTGGCCTTCGTCCGCTGGCAGTATTGGCTGGCGCTCGCCGTACCGCTCGGTCTGATGGCACTCGCCGCCGGCTTCGGTGCGCTGATGCGCAGCCGGGCCGAGCAGCGGCGACGCGAGGCCGTCGCCCGCGAGCGGCGGAACCTCTCGCGCTACTTCTCGCCGGCCGTCGCCGAGCGGCTGGCTGCGAAAAACGAGCCCTACAGCCTGACCGGACAGCAGTCGGCAACGGTCGTCTTTTTCGACATCATCGGTTTCACGGCGGTCTGCGAATCCTTGCCTAGCGCACAGACGATCGAGCTGCTGCGCGGCTTCCACAGCCGTGTCGAACGCGCGGTCTTTGGCCAGGGCGGCACACTCGACAAGTATCTGGGGGACGGCGCGCTCGCCGTCTTCGGCGTCCCCGACCCTCTGCCCGGCGAGGCGGCCCGTGCCCTGGCCGCCGCAGTGGACCTGCAGGCAAGCATCTCGGCCTGGTCGGACGAGCTGGCGGCAGAGGGTCTACCGCGCCTGAAAACCGCCATCGGCATTCATCATGGGCCGGTCATCGTCGGCGACATCGGGGGAGAGAGCCGCTTCGAGTTCACGGTTCTGGGCGACAGTGTCAACGTCGCCAGCCGCCTGGAGGGCCTGACGCGGCAGTTGCAAGCAGCCATCGTCGCCTCCGAGACCACCATCCAGCGGGCCGGCGAGGCAGCCGGTGGCATCCCCTTCGGCTTCCATCGCCATGGCGAGGTTACCTTGCGAGGGCGGGAAACTCCGCTGGCGGTCTGGGTCTGGCGCCCGGCGGACCAGAGTCGCCTGGGCAGCGCGCAGGCAGCCGTCTGATGCCGGAGGTCGGCAAGACACCCAAGCTTGTCTTGCCAGAGCGCCAGCCGCACCTAAACTCCCAACATGCCCGACGGAGCCGATAGCCTGACCCTGCGCACGGTCGCCTCGCTTGGCGAGGTCACCGCCGACCAGTGGGATGCCTGTGCCGGAACGGCCAATCCCTTCGTCAGTCACGCTTTCCTCAGTGCCGTCGAGGACTCCGGCTCCGCCACGGCGGAACGCGGCTGGCTCGGCCAGCATCTGCTGCTGGAAAAGCCCGACGGCACGCTGTTGGGTGCCGTGCCGCTCTATCTCAAAAGCCACTCCTACGGGGAGTACGTCTTCGACTGGGGCTGGGCCGACGCCTACGAGCGGGCCGGCGGAAGCTACTATCCCAAGCTCCAGTCGTCGGTGCCCTTCACCCCGGTGACGGGGCCGCGCCTGCTTTCCCGACCGGGCATGGAGCGGGACAGACTCTGCCGTACCCTGATCGCCGGCTTGGCCGAAGTGACCAAGCGGCACGAAGCCTCGTCTCTCCATGTCACCTTTCCCGAACGAGAGGAGTGGACGCGTCTGGGCGAGGCCGGCCTGCTGACGCGGATCGGGCTGCAGTACCATTGGCACAATCCCGGCTATGCAAGCTTCGACGCTTTCCTGGACACGCTTGTCAGCCGTAAGCGAAAGGCGATCAAGAAAGAGCGCCGCAAGGTGCAGGAGAGCGGTCTTCGCCTGCGCGCGCTGGTCGGGGACGAGATCCAGGAGCGGCATTGGGATGCCTTTCACCGCTTCTATCTCGACACGATCGACAAGAAGTGGTCTCGGCCCTACCTGACCCGCGACTTTTTCCTGCTGCTCGGCGAACGGCTCGGCCCCAGAGTCGTCTTGATCGTCGCCGAGCAAGGCGACGAGGTTCTGGCCGGCGCCCTCAATCTGATGGGCGACGATGCGCTCTACGGCCGTAACTGGGGCTGCGCCGCCGACCACAGATTCCTGCACTTCGAGGCCTGCTATTACCAGGCCATCGACTTCGCCATCGCGCAGGGCCTGAAGCGCGTCGAAGCCGGTGCCCAGGGCGAACACAAGATCCAGCGGGGCTACCTGCCGGTCGAAACCTACTCCGCGCATCTCATTCCCGATCCCGGTTTCCGTGAAGCGGTCGCCCACTTCCTGAAACGCGAAGCCCAGGCGGTGCGCGCGGAGATCGCGGCCCTGGGGGACTGGAGCCCCTACCGCGCGACCGCACCGGAATGAAGGCGGCAGCGGCATCCTTGGTCGTGCTGCTGCCGCTGCTGATCGCTCCGGGGCAACGCGCGGCCCTGGCGTCCGAACCGGAATCCGGCCAGGTATCCAGCCAAGCATCGGGATGGGCGCAAGCCTGCCGCGCCGCGCCGCGTGTGGCGGCGGTCGAGCCTTGCGGGGCCGCGCTGACTGCGGACCCGTCAGATATCGAGGCCGAGCGGCGTCTGGCCTGGGGCTTGCTCGCCACCTACCGGGAAACCGAAGCGATCGACCGCTTCGTGACGATCGCCCGCCGGCGGCCGGACGACCCCCAGGCGCATTTCGACGCAGCCTCGGTCATGACCGGCCTACGCATGTATCCGCAGGCCATCCCCCACCTGCGGCGGGCGCTTGCCCTGGCCCCAGACCTGCTGAGGCACCAGCGGCTCGCCGCCATTCTCTTCGTTCATACCGGCGACTGGGCCGAAGCCCATGCCGCCCACAGGATGTTGGCCGTGGCCGGCCTCCCGACCGGTCTGTTCGATCTCGCTCAGGATTTCGCCCAGGGCCGCGGGGTCGCCCCCGATCAGGCCGAAGCCCGCCACTGGTACGAGCGGGCCGCCGAAGCCGGACACGTCGGCGCCATGCGCAGCCTGTCCGAGAAGCTGCGCTACGGTGCGTTCGGAACGCCGCCGGAGCCGCAGTTGGCGGGCCGTTGGCAGGCCCGTGCCGAGGCAGCGGTGGAAGGTCTTCCGGGAGCCGCCGCACCCCCTGGCGGACCGGCCGACTAGAGGTCAGCGAAGACCGACTCACGGTGTCGGAGCGTGGCGTGAAGGATGATATCCCTTTTTGAGACTGATTATCGCTTGCTCGTTCGACATGAAACGGTCAAGGATCTATGATATAGATCAGTCGTGCAGCGAGGAGCTCCGGCGATGTACCGCGACAATTCCCTGGTCCCAAGCGAAGCGATCCGCCTCCTGGCGCTTGGTCTTCTGGCTGACGCGCCCAAAAGTTACGCCGAAGTGGCGGGCGAAGT
Organism: Algihabitans albus; assembly: GCF_003572205.1. Lineage (NCBI taxonomy): Bacteria > Pseudomonadati > Pseudomonadota > Alphaproteobacteria > Rhodospirillales > Rhodovibrionaceae > Algihabitans > Algihabitans albus. Next base: position 425,773 of record NZ_QXNY01000006.1, on the reverse strand, counting down.
TCGCCATTTTACCGGACGCATGGTCGGGCCGTCGCTCGAACTTCTGGCCTCGCCGCTGGAGCTGTTGAAGGTCGAAGGCTTGGTCGAACCGGTCGACAGCAGCGGCGAGAACGACGATCTGCGCATCACGGAGTCCGGCCAGAGCGAGTTGCAACGGCTGCTGGCGGCAAATCTGCGACCGCAGGTGACCGACGTCAACAAGCTGATTATCGCTTTGAAGATGCGCTTCCTGCACAATCTGTCGCTGGAGCAACAGCTAGAGCAGACCGACCTGTTGGTCGAGATCTTCGAGCGTGAGCTGGCCCGCCTAACGGATCTGCGCGGCCACACTCCGGCCAATGGCGGTGAACTGCCGGCTTGGCTTGAGCTGGAAATCGGGGCGACGCAGGCGCGGCTTACCTGGTTCGAAGACCTGCGCGACCGTCTTCCGGCGGCCTAGTCGCGGGGGGCCCAGGTCCGGCCCGGGAAACGCCGGGGCCGGCCGCAAATCTCTACAGCCAAATCTCAACGGCATGTCCTAGGACGTCTTCAAGATCTCCTTGGCCAGGGCGCTGATCTCTCTCGCCGCCTTGCCGCTGGGCTGCACTTCGCCCACGGAGCGCCCTTCCGAAAGTGCCGAGGCGAAGACCACCCGGTTGCCGATCTGGGTCTTGGCAATCCTTGCGCCGAAGCCCTTGACCTCTGTCAACATCTCCTCGTTCAGCTTGGCACGCGGCGGCACCCGGTTGAGCACGACCAACACCGGCGTGTCCTCGCCGGCGGCCAGCTCCAGGGTCGGACGTGTCGCCCAGACATCCATCGGCGAAGGCTGGACGGGAATCACCACCAGATCGGCGGAGCGCACGGCAATCTTGGCCTCGGTCTCGGCATGGGGCGGCGAGTCGATCAGCACCACCTCGTGCTCGCGGGCCAGCCGTTCGACTTCGTTGCGCACGCGCCATCCCTTGATCGCGCTGACAAGCAGCCCGGCCCCAGCATCGCCGAAACGCTCCTCACGCAGACGAAACCACATGGTCAGCGACTGCTGCGGATCGATATCGACCACAGCGACCTTCTTCTTGGCCGCCGTGTAGGCGACGGCCAGATGCGCGGTCAGGGTGGTCTTGCCGGCCCCGCCCTTCTGCTGAGCAACCGTGATGATCTTGGCGGCCATAGCTGTTTCCCCCTTCCGTTTTGCTGCGCCGCAGCATAAAGGGCTTGCCGGATGGATGCACCATAATCGAACGGCCCTCCAAGATCATTTGCGTCAGCGGTATTGCCATATTTGCGCACTTGACGGGCGCAATTGCCAGGCGCAGGCTTTTCCCACGTGGTCGCAGCGTCCGGCCCAGCCGACGATCGCGACGACGACAGGCTCGCCGCAGTGCCCGTGCGGCGAGGGTGCCGGATGGCCCCGCACCTCTCGGAGGTGATGGCGCGTTGAGCGCCGAGGACCAACGGCCTCACAGGAGCGAAGCCGGAAGCCGCCATATCCTTGGCGGCTTCCGCATTCCTGGGTGCCGGCGGGCGGGGGTGCCGACTGGACAGTACCGCCGGAAGCAGCTACCCAGCCGCGCCATGAGCGATCCGTCCCCCCGCATCCGGCGATCCGACCCCGAGGCCATTGCCGAGGCCGCCGCTATTCTGAAGGCGGGCGGACTGGTCGCCTTCCCAACCGAAACCGTCTACGGCCTGGGGGCGGATGCGCGCGACGACGCAGCCGTCGCCGGGATCTTCGCCGCCAAGGGACGGCCGCGCTTCAACCCTCTGATCGCACACTTTGGGGAGTGGGAGGCTGCCGAAGAGGACGTGGTTTTCGACGCGCGGGCCGAGCGGCTGGCCGCCGCCTGCTGGCCCGGCCCGCTCACTCTGGTGCTGCCGCGCCGCCCGGACTGCCGGATCTCGTTGCTCTGCTCGGCCGGACTCGAAACCCAGGCGGTCCGTGTGCCGGACCAAGCCGTTGCCCGCGCCCTGTTGCGGTCCGTCGGCCGTCCCCTAGCGGCGCCCAGCGCGAACCGCTCGGGCCGGATTAGCCCCACCGCGGCACAGGCCGTGGAGAGCGAGCTCGGCAAGGCGGTGGACCTGATCCTGGACGATGGTCCCTGCAGGATTGGCCTGGAATCGACGGTTCTGGATCTTTCCGGAGAGCGTCCGCGTCTGCTGCGCCCCGGCGGACTGCCGCTCGAGCGGCTGATCGACCTTCTGGGCGAGGTGCCGGAGGCCCGGGCCGCGAACGCCCCCCTGGCGTCCCCCGGCCTGCTCGAGAGTCACTACGCGCCGCAGACGCCGCTTCGGCTCGACGCCGCCGCTGCGACAGCCGAAGAGGGGTTGCTGGCCTTCGGACCCGACGTTCCGGCGGGCGCGGCGATGACGCTGAACCTCTCGCCAAGTGGCGATCTCACGGAAGCTGCGGCCAACCTCTTCGCCTACCTTCGCCGTCTGGATGCGGCCGGCTTGCCGGCTATCGCTGCCATGCCGGTCCCCGAACAGGGGCTCGGTCACGCGATCCGAGATCGCCTGCGGCGTGCAGCGGCGCCGCGCCCTGCTCCCGCGCCACACTCCACGCCCTAACGCAACTGCCCTAGCGGAAGCCGGATCGAGCGCCTAAAGTCTCGACGATGCCAGAAGGTAGTCCCATCACCGAACGCCACGGCCGCCTGCAGGAGGCCATCGCCAATGTGGTCGGCCCACGCCATCTCCTCACCGATCCAGCCGATCTGGCCCCCCACCTGACGGAAGAACGGGGCCGCTATCGCGGTCGCACGCCCTTCCTCGTGCGCCCCGGCACTCCGGAGGAGACGGCCGAGGTGGTGCGTCTTTGCGCCGAGGCGCGCGTCCCGATGGTCCCGCAAGGCGGCAATACCGGGCTCTGCGGCGGCGCCATCCCCTTCGAGACGGGCGACGAGGTCATCGTCGCCCTGGGCCGCCTGAAGCGCATCCGGGATCTCGACGCCGAGAACTTCACCATCACGGTCGAGGCCGGCTGCATCCTGGCGGACCTGCAGCAGGCGGCGGCCGCCGCGAATCGGCTCTTCCCGCTCAGCCTCGGTGCCCAGGGGAGCTGTCAGATCGGCGGCAACCTCTCGACCAACGCCGGCGGCGTCCAGGTGCTACGCTACGGCAACATGCGCGACCTCACCCTGGGCCTGGAGGTGGTTCTCCCCGACGGGCGGATCTGGGACGGGCTGCGCGGCCTGCGCAAGGACAACACCGGCTACGACTTCAAGCACCTGTTCCTCGGCGCGGAGGGCACGCTCGGCATCGTCACGGCCGCGGTGCTGAAACTCTTCGCCCGACCGCGCGAGATCGTCACCGCCTTCGTCGCGCTGCCGAGTCCGGAGGCCGCGGTCGACTTGCTCGGCCGCGCCCGCAGCGCGACCGGCGAGGCCGTGACGTCCTTCGAACTGATCCCGCGCCTCGGTCTGGAGATGACCCGGCGGCGCGTCGAGGGCTGCAGCGATCCCTTGGAGAGCCCCTCGCCCTGGTACCTGCTGATCGAACTCTACGGCGGCGGCGAGACGGGAGCGCTCGGCGAAGCGCTGGAAAGCCTGCTCTCCCAAGCCTTCGAGGCGGCCTTGGTCACCGACGCGGCGATTGCCCAGAACGCCCAGCAAGCCGCCGATTTCTGGCGCCTGCGCGAAGGACTGGTCGAGGCTCAGAAACACGAGGGCGGCTCGATCAAGCACGATGTCGCCGTACCCGTCAGCAAGGTCCCGGCCTTCATCGCGGAGGCGACCGCCGAAGTCCAACGGCGGATCCCCGGCGTCCGCCCGGTCCCCTTCGGTCACGTCGGAGACGGCAACATCCACTTCAATCTCAGCCAGCCCGACGGCGCGGAGCGGGACGCCTTTCTGGCGTGTTCGGAGGAAATCAACGAGGCGGTCCACGACATCGTCGCGCGCTTCGGCGGTTCCTTTTCCGCGGAGCATGGCCTGGGCCGCATGAAGGTGGCTGAAGCCGAACGCCTGAAACCGCCGATCGAGATCGAGATGATGCGGCGGCTCAAGCGAAGCTTCGATCCGCACAACCTTATGAATCCCGGCAAAGTGGTTTCTGCCGGTCACACTTAAAGTATTTTAACTTTCCTCTGGGAATCTGCAGTTATTCAATCCTTAAGTTTTTCGACTCAACATTTCTCGGGCAGGTGACCTGACCTCCGCAAACCCAACGGTTTCGCTCTCTCCTCATCTATGCTGCTGTCATTCGACAACATCGAGCTGAAGCGCCTGCTCGACTCCATCAGCGCGCCGACCTTCGTGGTCGACGTCCTGGAGAACGGCGTGTTCCGCTACGCGGCCTTCAATCGCTACAACGAGGAACGCTGCGGCCTCAGTCACGAGGAGGCGACCGGACGGCGGTTTGAAGATCTGCTCGATCCCACACTGGCCAGCCACCTCGAAGGCCGCTATCTCGCCTGTATCGAGGCGGGAACCATCACCGAGTACGATGAAGAACTGGAGGTCGCCGGCAGGCGGCGGATCTGGAGCATCTCCCTCTCCCCTCTGTTCGACGACGACGGGCAGGTCAGACGGATCCTCGGCACGGCCAACGAAGTTACCGTCCTGCGCGACCAGGAAGCCCAGCTACGCGACCGCGAAGCCTGGCTGTCGACCCTGGTGGAAGGCTCCCTGCAAGGCATCCTGATCCACCGGCACAACCGGCCGCTTTTCGCCAACACCGCCTTCGCGCAGATCTACGGCTACGCTTCGCCTGAGGAGGTGCTCGCGGAAGACGACCTGACCCACCTCGTCGCACCGGAGGAACGTCAAGCCCTGGCCGCGCTCAGCCGCAGCGCGGACGAGACCAGGAACCTGGACCACTTCGCCCGGGTCCGCGGCCTGACCCGAACCGGCTGCCCGCTCTGGATCGAGTTCCGCGCCCGCCGCGTCGACTGGGACGGCCAGCCGGCCCTCCAGATGACGGTCGTCGACGTGACCGAGCGGACGCGCTACGAGGACCAGCTTATCGCCTCGAAGGACAGGCTGGAGCAGCAGGCGGAGTCGCTGGTGCGCCTGGCCGGCGATCTGGCGAAGGCCCGCACCGAGGCAGAGCGCGCGCGAAGAGCCTCGGAACAAGCCAATCGCGCCAAGAATCAATTCCTGGCCGCAATGAGTCACGAACTGCGCACGCCGCTGAACGCCATCCTCGGTTTCTCGGAAATCATCGCCCAGGAAGCCTTCGGCACCTGCAGCGTACCGCAGTACGTCGAGTACTCGCTCGACATCAACGAAAGCGGCCGGCACTTGCTGGAGCTAATCAACGACATCCTCGACATCGCCAAGATCGAAGCAGGCAAATTGGAGATCCATCCGGAGATCGTGGAATTGGATGAGGTTCTCGAGGCCTGCCGGCGGCTCTGCGCGGTCAAGGCGCGGGAGCGCGATATCGAGCTGCAGCTCGACATCGCCGGCGGCGCACAGTTCGTCTATGCGGACATGCGCGCGCTGAAGCAGATTCTCTTCAACCTGCTTTCGAACGCCATCAAATTTTCCAAGCCCGGCGGCCAGGTCGACTTGGCGGCGCGGCGGCTCAGGGGCGACTGGCTCGAACTGTCGGTGACCGACGAGGGGATCGGCATTGCCGGAGACCAGATCGGTCACGTGTTCAATCCCTTTCATCAGGTCGACAATCGATACAATCGCGAAGCGGGCGGTACCGGCCTCGGCCTCGCCCTCGTCAAGGCGCTCGCGGAGTTGCATCGGGGAACCGTCACCCTGGAAAGCGAGCTGGGTCAGGGAACCTGCGTGCGGGTCGCCTTCCCACCCGAAAGCTTTCTGAAGCAAAGCCAGGGGTCGCCCGCCGGCGGCATACCGGTCAGCGAGGAAGGTAGGGCCGAAAGCGACGATCCGTCGACAGACCCGGAAGCAGGCGATCTGCAGGTCGGTGGGCTTCGCGGCCGGTCGCGCCGCCCGGTCTAACCGCGTCCCGCAGGGCGGCGGCCGAAGCAATCGGCCAGGCTCTTCGGACCCTGACTCCGAACTCCTCGAAACGCGATGCCGCACGCCATTGCCAGGGCGCAGGGGGCGACCTACTGTCCGGAACTGAAAGCGGCTGCCGAAACAAGCCGTGAGCCGCCCGGAGGACTGCCCCGATGACCGATTACCGTGCGCCGATCGACGACATGCGCTTCGCCCTGCGCGAAATCGCAGGCCTGGAAGAACTGTCCCGCCTCGAGGGCTTTGCCGAGGCCGACCCCCAATTGATCGATCAGGTGCTCGAGGAGGCGGCCCGCTTGGCCGGCGAGGTCATCGCCCCGCTCAATCACCCCGGCGACCGTATCGGCGCGGTTTTCGAGAACGGTGTGGTGCGCACCCCGGAGGGATTTAAGGAGGCCTACCACACCTACGTGAACGCCGGCTGGAATACCCTGCCCTTCGATCCTGATTACGGGGGCCAGGGACTGCCCTGGGTGGTCGCCGGCGCGGTTCAGGAGATGTGGAACGGTGCGAACATGGCCTTCGCGCTTTGTCCGCTGCTCAACCAGGGGGCCGTCGAGTTGCTTTCGGCGCACGGCAGTGCGGCGCAGAAGGACACCTATCTGCCGAAAATGATCAGCGGCGCCTGGACCGGCACCATGAACCTGACCGAGCCCCAGGCGGGGTCCGACGTCGGGGCCGTCAAGACGCGGGCGATTCCGAACGGCGACCACTACCTGATCCAGGGCCAGAAGATCTACATCACCTACGGCGAGCACGATTTCACCGACAACATCGCCCACATGGTGCTGGCCCGCACGCCCGGCGCCCCCGAGGGTACGCGGGGCATCAGCCTGTTCCTCGTGCCGAAGTACATGGTCAACGCCGACGGCAGCCCGGGGCCGAAGAACGACCTGCGCTGCGTGTCTATCGAGCACAAGCTCGGCATTCATGCCTCGCCGACCTGCGTCATGGCCTACGGCGATTCCGGCGGCGCGATCGGCTATCTGGTCGGCGAAGAGAACCAGGGCATGCGGCAGATGTTCACCATGATGAACAATGCGCGTCTGGCCGTGGGCATCCAGGGGGTCGGCATCGCGGAGCGCGCCTATCAGCAGGCGCGCGCCTTCGCCTTCGACCGCGTGCAGAGCCGCGACCTGGCCGATCACGCCGGCACGCCGGTCGCCATCATCAAGCACCCCGACGTGCGCCGCATGCTGCTCACCATGAAGGCTTTGACCGAAGCGGCGCGCGGCCTCACCTATCACACCCTGGCCGGTCTCGACCGCGCCAACGCCGTCACCGACGAGCGCAGCCGGCAACAGCAGATGATCGACGTGGTCGAACTGCTGACCCCGGTGGTGAAGGGCTGGAGCACCGACATCGGCGTCGAGGTCGCCTCGCTCGGCGTGCAGATTCACGGCGGCATGGGCTTCGTCGAGGAAACCGGCGCCGCCCAGCACTATCGCGACGCCCGCATCGCGCCGATCTACGAAGGCACCAACGGCATCCAGGCCCTGGATCTGGTCAATCGCAAGGTCGTCCGCCATAGAGGTTTTCCCGCCCGTTCTTTCTCCGCCTCCGTCCGCAAGGAGGTGGAGACGCTGGCCAAGCTTCCGGGCGACCGCTTCACCGGGCTGCGGCGGGAACTGACGGCGGGTGCCGAGGCACTGGACCGGGCAACCGACTGGCTGTGCGATGTCTGGGCCGGCAATCCCCGCCTCGCCGCCGCCGGCGCAACGCCCTACCTGCGGCTTCTGGGAACGCTTGGCGGCGGCTGGGTGCTGGCCCGCCAGGCCGTCGCGGCCGCACGGCAGCTCGAGGCCGCCAACGGTCACGCCGTCTACCTGGACGGCAAGATCAAGACCGCCCGTTTCTACGCCGATAACATCCTGCCTCAGGCGAGCGCCGCGGCCGCGGCCGCGACCCGCGGTGCGGAAACGACCCTGGATCTGGACGACGCACAGTTCTGATCTGCGGTTCGACTTGCGGTCTGCGATGCGGTGCCATACCGGGTGGCCCTTGAGCCCCCGACTGGCAAACAGGCAGACGGCAGCAAAAAAACTCCGCAAGACAAAGAAAACCCGGTTTCGCCAGGGAGAACGAAACCGGGTTAGAAGGCTTGGGAGGGCTGCTATCGATAGTTGGAATTTAACGAAGTTTCTACACCGTCCCATTGATCTGCGTCAAGTGCCGTGCCCTTCCTCGTTGATCTTGGGAACCTGCGGCAGCCGGAAAGCAGCCCTCGGGGCCTTTGGACGGAGGTCTTCTTGGCGGCAGCCCTGGCCTCGGGTTTCTGGGGCCGGGGCCGGCGAAGACCACCCAGGCATCAGGCTGATAGGCTGAAAAAATTTATTTATTTCAATAGGTACTGGCGTTTTTTCGATATCCGGATTGAGATGGGCCGAGCGGTCGATGCTGTTGATCGTGCGCGACAGAGGCTGAAACCTGGAGGACCGCGCTCCCGGAATTCCCGCCCGGGGCGGTCCCGGGGACGATCCGGCTCAACCCGGTCGACGCGGAAACAGCCGCTCCGGGCCGGGATCGCGGCGCCGCCCGGCCAACACTTTCGTGAAGCGTCGTGATTCGCGTCTTGTCGTGGGGTTACTCACCTTGTGGGGTGCGAGCCACGCCAAGGCGGGCCGCGGGTCGGGCACTGGCCCGAACCATCCAGGTTTCGATAAAATTCAGGTTTCGATACAATGAGGAGAAATCGCTGATGTTCGAGAAGAAGCTGACCGCCGCGACCGCCGCCTTGGCCCTTGCCGGCGCCGTCGCCATCACAGGCCTGGCTATGACCCCTGCCGCCGAAGCTGCGGGCGCCAAGTGTTACGGCGTCGCCAAGGCTGGCGAGAACGACTGCGCCAACGCCGCCGGCACCCACTCCTGCGCCGGCCAGTCCACCGTCGACTATCATGGCGGCGATTGGAAGGCCACGGCCTCGGCCGAAGCCTGCCTGGAAATGGGCGGCCAGACCGATCCCTTCGAGGGCGTGAACGCCGAGAAGGCCAGCTAACTCGGCTGTTCGAGGACCTCGATCCTCTTGGGGAGGGATCAATCCATGACCGCTTTCGCGCCGCTTGGCCGGACGGATCAGGGTGAATCCCGCACCGCAGACCCGATCCCTGTCGCGCCAATCCCGGCGGCGGCGGGGATCGGACTGCGTCACCCGCACCTGCCCGACTTTCTGAACGGCCGCCCGCCGGTCGCCTGGCTGGAGGTTCATTCCGAGAACTTCCTCTCCGAGGGCGGCCCGCGCCGCCGCGCGCTGGAGGCGATCCGGCGCGACTACCCGATTTCCTGCCATGGCGTGGGCCTGTCGCTCGGATCGGCCGAAGGCTTGAGCGAGGCGCATCTGGCGCGTTTGGCCGCCCTGTTCGACGCGGTTCAGCCCGGCCTGGTCTCCGAGCACGTCGCCTGGTCGGTCGACGAGGGTACCTACCTCAACGACCTGTTGCCGCTTCCCTACACCGAAGAGGCCTTGGCCGTTCTCTGCCGGAATATCGAGCGTGCGCAGGAGGTTTTCGGCCGGCGCATCCTGGTCGAGAATCCCTCCAGTTACCTTCAGTTCGACGCATCCCGGATGGGCGAGGCCGAATTCCTCGCCGAAACCGTCCGGCGCAGTGGCTGCGGCCTGCTGCTCGACGTCAACAACATCGTGGTGAGCGCGGAAAACCACGGTTTCGATCCCATCGCCTATCTCGACGCCCTGCCCCTGGAGGCCGTTGGCGAGATCCACGTCGCGGGTCATGCCGAGGTCGAGCTGGAGGGTCACCGCCTGCTGATCGACGATCACGGCAGCCGGGTTCCGGACGCGGTCTGGCATCTGCTCGAGGCGGCCCTGGAACGAACGAATAGCGTTCCGGTGCTGGTCGAGTGGGATACCGCAATTCCCGAGCTGTCGGTGCTGCTGGAGGAGGCCGCAACGGCGCAACGGGCCCTGGAGCGCCTGACGCCAAGGAGCGCGCGTCGTGCTGGCTGAGATGCAGGGCGCCTTCCGCCGGGCCCTGCTGCAGGGCGACGAGGCCGCGGCCCTGTCGGGCATCGCCGAAGGTGGGCTGCCGCCGCGCCTGCGCCTCTCCGTCTATCGCAACAACGCGCTGGGCTCGCTGTCCGGCGTGCTCGCAGCCGCCTATCCGGCCCTGGAGCGCCTGTTGGGCAAAGACAATTTCCGGCTGCTGGCCCGCGCCTTCGTTGCCGCGCATCCGCCGAACCGACCGCACCTCTCGAGCTACGGCGCCGAGCTGCCCGCCTTCCTGGCAACCTTTCCGCCGACGGCCGGCTATCCCTTCCTGCCCGACCTCGGGCGGCTGGAATGGGCTCGCAACGAAACGCTCTTCGCCGCCGATGCGCCGGCCCTGACCGGCCGCAACCTGGAGGGCCTGGCACCGGAACGTTTGAGCGGCCTGCGGCTGCCCTGGCATCCGGCAACCCGGCTGATCGAGAGCGCTTATGCCATCGAGCGCCTCTGGCTGGCAGACGCCCTGGGCCGCGGCGTGGCGGCAGGGGCTCAGTCGGTTCTGGTCACGCGCAGTGCCGAGGGCGCCGTTCTGCAGCGCCGGATCGGCCAGGGTGACGTCGCTCTCTTGCGGGCCTTCGCCAGCGGCGAGGATCTGACGGCCGCCGCCGTAGCTGCTTTCGCCGCCCAGCCCGACTTCGATCTTCAGGCCGCGCTGGCCGACCATCTCACCCAGGCAACTTTCACAGAGCCCAAAGAGCCCGCCTGACTTACAGGCGCGCCAGACCGGAGGTATCCGCGATGTCCCTCTCCTCCACCAGCGAGTCCCGTGGCTCGACGACGCTGCTCACCAGCCTCTACGCCCGTTTCGAGCCGCTTCGCGATGCCGTGGAAGCCTACGGCCAGCCCATCGTTTCCCTGATCGCGCGGCTCTGGATGGCGAAGATCTTCTTCGATGCCGGCTGGAGCCGGGTGAACAACTGGGGCAGCCAGGAATTCCTCTTCGGCTTCATCCACCCGGTGCCCTTCCTGCCGCCGGCCCTGGCCGCGCCGATCACCACCGTCGGCGAGCTGACACTGGCCGTCCTGCTGGCCTTCGGCCTGTTGGGCCGGCTCTCGGCCGCCGGGCTGCTGGTCATGACCATGACCATTCAGTGGATCGTCGGAGCCACGCCGGAGGGGATCGAGAACGGGATCGCGCATCCGTCGCATTATCTTTGGATGCTAGTTTTCGGCCTGCTGATCGTTTACGGCCCCGGCAAGCTCAGCCTCGATCACCTGCTGGGCAAGCGCAGCTAGCCTGCCAATTTCCCACCGCTACAAAAGAAGCGGCGCCCCGATCCCGAGGCGCCGCTTCGCTTTGTCTATCCTCAGAGAGTCCGCGTCAGCTCTGCTCACGCGTCAGTCGACAGTCTTACCCGTGCTCTCGCACGAAGGCACCGATGGCCGGCTTGATCTTCTCGCGCCAGCGGCGACCGTTGAAGATGCCGTAGTGACCGACGCCGGGCTGCAGGAAGTTCTCGTGCTTGGACTGATCCAGGCCACTGCACATGGCGTGGGACGCGATGGTCTGGCCCGGCGCCGAGATATCGTCCAGCTCGCCTTCGACGGTCATCAGCGCCGTCTTGGCGATCGCACCCGGGTCAATCGTCTCGCCGCGCCAGGTCAAGGTGCCCTCGGGCAGGCTGTGGCGCTTGAAGATATGGTCGACGGTCTCGAGGTAGTAGCGCGCCGGCACGTCCATCACCGCCAGGTACTCGTCGTAGAAGCGGCGATGCGATTCAACGGAATCGCCATCGCCTTGAACGAGATGGCGGAACATCTTCACATGCGACTCGAAGTGCCGCGATGGGTTCATGGAGAGGAAGCCGCCAAGCTGCAGGAAGCCCGGATAGACGGCGCGACCACCGCCCGGATAGTAGGCCGGGACATCGTCGATCAGGCTGCGCTCGAACCACGCCATCGGGCGGGACTCAGCAAAACGGGTGACGGCGGTGGGCGCGGCGCGGGTATCCACCGGCCCGCCCATGAGGATCATGGTCTTGGGCTGGGCGGGATCGTCGGCCTGCGCCAGCAGCGAGATCGCAGCCAGCACCAGCGGCGCCGGCTGGCAGACCGCCATGACGTTGAGATCGGGCGCCAGCCGCTTCATGAAGTCGATCAGCGTGTCGAGGTAGTCCTCAAGCCCGAAGGTCCCGGCCGCGGCCGGCACGAAGCGCGCATCGATCCAGTCGGTGACATAGACCTCGTGGTCCGGCACCAACGCTTCGACCGTGCCGCGCAGCAGCGTTGCGTGGTGACCGCTCATCGGCGCCACCAGCAGGATCTTGGGGTCGCTGCGCCGAACGCCGACCCGCTTGAAATGCATCAGATCGCAGAAAGGCGTGCCGCCGGCTCTCTCGAGCTCCAGCGGGACCTCCCGACCGTCCACCGTCGTATGCGTCAGTTCCCAGTCCGGCTTGCCGCGATAGCGGGTCGCGGAATCGAAAACCTCCAGCCCCGCCACGACGCTGCGCCCCAGATGGGTGTAAGTCATCGGCACCAAGGGATGGGTCAGGAACTCGCGCGCCGTTTCGGACATCATCCGAAAAGGTGTCATCGCGATATGCTGGAACTCGTAGAGCGAATAAAGCATCGAAGATCCCCGCGTCTGTTGCACTCGCGACCGGCTGTTCCTTGGGCTTTTTCTTATGTCGCTTCGCGCGTTTCTGTTCGCCCGAAAGAACCCCACCCCCTGCCGACGCCGGGAAGCATGATGCATCGAGATGAAGAAATAGCAACCGCGCTCCATAACTATTGAGTGTTTGCATAACGACTATGCAGTAAGGCTGTAGGCATACGGTCCTTTTGGCGAATCTTTGAAAACCCAGCTCTACGGCCTTTCAAAAGGCGTTAGCTCGGCATCGCGCGGAGGGTTGAGCCGAGATCTTCGGCCCAAACGGAAAACTTCACGATTAAATGATGTGGTGAAGCGGCAGAGCCGCTAGTCGAGCCCGCAACGGAAAAGCGCGCCGAGTCGCGGCAGGGCCGTCTCGACTCCCGACAGGCGCAGGGCGTGCCAGGCCAAGGCATGATTGGAGGAGGTAACCGGCTTGCCGACCGCCGCCTCGATGTCCTCCACCGCTTCGACCAGGCGCATTGAGGTGCAGGAGACGAAAAGCCCGTCCACGTCCGGCTCGCCGGCCAGCCGCTCGGCCGCCGCGCGAAGCGAGGCCGCATCGATTCGGGCCACGGTCGGATCGTCGCCCTCGTTGAAGGAGCCCATCACCGGCACCTGGATGCCCCGCGACTGGAAGAAGTCGCGCAACATCCGATTGACCGAGCGGAGATAGGGCGTCAGCAGCGCGATCCGTTGCATGCCGAGCGCCTGAAAGGCCGCCAGGGCGGCCAGGGCCGGGTTCGTCGCCGTTTTCGGCGCGCGCGCCCGAAGCACGAGGTCCCGCACCCGCTCCGGTCCGATCACCATCGAGGCGGACGTGCAGCCATAAGCGACGCAGTCGAGGTCGGAACCGGGCAAGAGCACCTTCGCGCAGTCCGGGATGCGTGCCTCCATGGCCTTGAGCGTCTCCGGCGTGATGGCGGCGTCGTTCCAGATGCGGCTTTGAAACAGCGCGACATCGGGCAGCTGCGCCAGAATCCGATGGAACTCCTGTTCCACCGTACCGTCGGTCGCCAGAACGATCAGCCCGAGGCGGGCGGCAGCTCCGAAGCCTGCGTCGAGCGTGAAGGGCAGATGCTCCAGGTCGACGCGCGGCCGATCGTCGGGGTGAAGCGACAGAGAAGCTGCGTCGACTGCCATGAGCCTTGTCCTTACTGCAGAAGCAGACCGTCCAGCGGTATCTCGGGCGTGCGGCCGGCGATCAGGTCCGCGGTGATCCCGGCCGTTCCGCAGGCCATGGTCCATCCCATGTGGCCGTGCCCGGTGTTGAAGTAGAGGTTGTCGTGGCGACCGCGACCCAAAACGGGCATCCCCTCCGGCGTCATCGGCCGGAGCCCGGCCCAGTAGCTCGGCTGGCCGTAGTCGCCGCCCTCGGGGAAGAGATCGCGGGCCACCGACAGCATGCGGTCGAAGTCGGCCGGCTTGTGATCGGTCGCGTAGCCTGAGAACTCCGCCGTCGCGGTGATCCGGAGCCGGTCTCCGAAACGCGCGTAGGCCACCAGATTATCCTCGTCGACGCCGCCCAGGCGCGGCGCACGGTTGCGCCCGGCGATCGGTAGCGTGACCGAGTAGCCCTTGACCGGATAGATCGAGAGGCGCGCGCCGAGCTGCCGCGCGATCTGCGGACTGTAGACGCCGAGCGCAAGCACGAAGGCGTCGGCGGCGACCTCGCCCGCGTCCGTGACCACCGCCTCGACCGAGCCTCCCCCGAGGCGAAATCCCTGCACTGTCTCCCCGAAGCGGAAGCTCGCGCCGCCGGCCGCGCAGGCCTTGGCGAGTTCGAGCGTGAAAAGGCGGGCATCTCCCGACTCGTCGCCGGGCGCGAAGATCGCGCCGGCCAGCCTGTCCTGTAGCGGCGCCAGCGCCGAGTCGACCGCGACGGCTTCGGCCGCCGTCAGGCTTTTCAGAGCGATGCCTTGGTCGGTCAGAATCCGCATCTTCTCCAGTGCGCCGGCGAAGGAATCGGGCTCGCGATAGAGGTAGAGCAAACCGCCGTCGCGGGCATCGTAGGTCGCGCCGCTGGCCGCCACGACCTCGTGAAGCCGAGCCTGCGAATAGAGGCACAGCCGGGCCTTGCGCGCGGTGTTGACAGAGGCGCGCTCCGCCGTGCACTGCCGGAGAAACTTCAAGGTCCAGCGCCAGAGGGCCGGATCCAGGTTCGGCCGGAAGCGAAAGGCCTGGTCGCCGCGCCAGAGCGAGCGCAGCAGCATGCCCGGCGCCTTGGGCGACGACCAGGCATAGGCATGGCCCGGGGCCACCAGACCGGCATTGGCAAAGGATGTGAAGGCAGCCGGCTCCTCCGCACGGTCGATCACAGTGACCGCGTGACCGTCGCGCTGCAGCATCCAGGCGGTCGCGACGCCCACCACTCCGCTGCCGAGCACGACGATATGCATGCCACGCTTCCCATAAACCGGATCTAAAGGGAACTCTGGCGCAACGCGCGGTGTCTGCCAAGCTTTGCCGGCATTGCCTCAGGAGGTCGGGACGGTCCGCAACAGCCGTCCGGCCCTTGCCTGATTTCCGACAAAATTTCAGTGAGTCATGAGATTTGACAAGACCTTACGACAAGTTAATCCGGCGGACAGGCATGCGTAAGCCTTTCGCCCTATATTCATTCACAACCGCCATACACTGGAGACAGGCCGCAAGATGTCAGCACATCATTTGTTCCGCAGCGCCGCCAAAGGCGCGCTGCCTGCAGCGCTTGCGGGTGCCCTGCTGTTGGCAGGCACCGCAGCGCAAGCCAGATCGGCGCCCGAGAGCTTCGCGCCGCTGGTCAAACAGGTCAGTCCCTCCGTGGTCTTCGTCGCAACCGAACGACAGGGCAACGCGGAGGCCCAGCGCCTGCCGTTCCCGGAGGGGTCGCCCTTCGAGGAGTTCTTCGAGCGTTTCGGCAACCCCAACGCGCCCGAGGGGCAGCAGCCGCGCCCCCAGCGCGGCGTCGGCTCGGGCTTTATCATCGACGACGAGGGCTTCATCGTCACCAATCACCACGTGGTGGAAGGCGCGGATGAGATCGAGATTACGCTCGAGGATGGCGACATCTATCAGGCGGAGCTGATCGGCACCGACCCGCAGACCGACCTCGCCGTCCTGAAGATCGAACCGCGGGGCGACCTGGCGGTCTTGGACTTCGGAGATTCCGACGCCGTCGAGGTGGGCGACTGGGTCATGGCCGTAGGCAATCCCTTCGGCCTGGGCGGATCGGTCACGGCGGGCATCGTTTCGGCCCGCAGCCGGAACATCAATGCAGGCCCCTACGACGACTTCATCCAAACCGACGCCGCGATCAACCGGGGCAACTCGGGCGGACCGATGTTCAACCTCGACGGCGAGGTGATCGGCATCAACACCGCGATCTTCTCGCCCTCCGGCGGTTCGATCGGCATCGGCTTCGCCATCCCCTCCAACCTTGCACGGCCCATCATCGCCCAGCTCCAGGAAGGCGGCACGGTGGAGCGCGGCTGGCTGGGCGTGATGGTCCAGCAGGTCACGCCCGAACTGGCGGAAGCGGTCGGCCTCGACGGGCCACGCGGTGCGCTGGTTGCCAATGTGGTGCCGGGCGGCCCGGCGGATGCCGCCGGTCTGGAGCAGGGCGACGTGATCGTCAGCTTCGCCGACAGCGAAATCGAGGAGATGCGGGACCTGCCCCGGATCGTTGCCGGCACCGAGATCGGCCAGGGTGTGGACGTGCAGATCTGGCGCAACGGCGCGGAGGAACGTTTCCAGGTCGAGATCGGCAGGTTGCAGCCGGAGCAGGCGGCCCTGGAGCCCGAGCCGCAAGACACCCCAGATGCTTCCGCATCCGAAAGCCTGGGGGCCGATCTGGTCGCGCTCGATCCGGAAATGCGGCAGCGCTTCGACCTTCCGGGCGACGCGCAAGGCGTTGTTATCGTCGAGGTCCAGGGCGACGGACCGGCTGCAGAAGCCGGTTTGCGCCCCGGCGACGTGATCCGCCGCGTCGATGGCGAGCAGATCGAAACGCCGGGACAGGTTTCCGACGCGCTGTCGGAAGCCGCTTCGGGTCAGCGCTCCGCACTAATTCTCGTCGAACGCGACGGTAACCCCCTCTTCGTTGGGGTGAAGCCGCGCGTCTGACGAAACTTGCCGGATATCCAGCGGAATTCGGCCACTCACGACGCATAACTCGCCGGCAGGTGCCACCCGATCGGGACCGGGACCTGCCGGTTTTCTCTTTTCCGCCAGGGCCCGGACGGGAGACCCGAGCAGGCAATGCCTGAAGACGGGTGGCTCAAAAGGACAGAGTCCATGCAAGATGATAGACAGGCAGCGGCAAGCCGCACTTCTTCGGCAGACAGCAAGGTCGGAAGCAGAGTGACGATGCGCATCCTGATCATCGAAGACGACACCGAAACCGCCGACTACATGCGCAAGGGCCTGAGCGAGTCGGGCCACGTGGTGGACCGCGCCGACAACGGACGCGACGGTCTCTACATGGCCTCCAGCGGCGAGTACGACGTGGTCATCCTCGACCGCATGCTGCCAGGTCTCGAGGGCCTCAAGGTGCTGGAGGCGCTGCGCGCGGCCTCGATCCAGACGCCCGTGCTGATGCTGAGCGCGCTGGGCCAGGTCGACGACCGGGTCGGCGGCCTGCGGGCCGGCGCCGACGACTATCTGACCAAACCCTTCGCCTTCTCCGAACTGCTGGCGCGCCTAGAGTCCATGACCCGCCGCAGTGCGGCCGCCGCGCCGGAGACCACCCTGGCCGTCGGCGACCTGACGCTCGACCGTCTCAGCCGGAAGGTGGTGCGGGCCGGCCAGAACATCGATCTGCAGCCCCGCGAGTTCCAGCTACTGGAGTTCTTGATGCGTCACACCGGGCAGGTGGTCACCCGCACCATGCTGCTGGAAGGCGTTTGGGACTATCACTTCGACCCGCAGACCAACGTGATCGACGTGCATATGAGCCGGCTGCGGCAGAAGGTCGACAAGGGCTTCGAACCGGCGCTGATCCGCACCGTGCGCGGCGCCGGCTACCTGCTTTCGGCCGACGGTTGAGGCGCGCGGCGTGACGCTCCAACGCCTCCTGCCGGCGGGTGCCACGGCGCGCTTCGCGCTCGTCTACTTCGGCTTCTTCGCGCTTTCGGTTCTTTTGCTCCTGGGCTGGGTCTACTTTCGCACCGTCCCTGTGCTCGACCGTCAAGTCGGCGAGACAGTCGCCGCGGAGCTGCGCGGCCTGGCCGATCAGGCGCGCGAACGAGGTCTGTCGGGACTCGTCGAGGCCATCGACCGGCGGTCCGGCGAAAACGGCGACCCGAATGGGGTCTACCTTCTGGTGGGACCGCAGGGCGAGAAGCTGGCCGGCAACCTGGGCGCTTGGCCGGACACCGCCATCGGCGACGGCGACTGGGTGTTGCTCACGCTACGCCGAAGGACCGACGAAGGGGTTCAGCCGCGCCAGGTCGGCGCCCGCAGCTTCGCGCTGCAGACCGGTCACCGCCTGTTGGTGGGCCGGGACTTCGGTGCGCGGGCGCATTACGCCGGCGCCCTGGTCGAAGCCCTCGCCTGGGCGCTCGGTGCCGCCCTCCTTCTCGGCGTCGCAGGCGGCTGGCTGATCAGCCGCAACGTCGCCCGGCGGGTGGGCGCGGTCACGGCGACCAGCCGCCAGATCATGCGCGGCGACCTTTCGCAGCGCATGCCCAAGGACGGCAGCGGCGACGAGTTCGACCGGCTGAGCGACAGTCTCAACGCCATGCTGCAGCGGATCGAGGAGCTGATGACGGGCCTGCGGACCGTGAGCGACAGCCTCGCGCACGACCTGCGGTCGCCGCTGACGCGCCTGAAGGGCCGGATCGAACTGGCGCTGCGCGGCCCGGAAGATACGGAAGCCTACCGCGAGGCGCTGGAACGGGCGCTGGCCGAGGCCGATCACCTGCTCGCGACCTTCGGCGGCCTGCTGTCGATCGCGCGGGCGGAAGCGGGGGCGGCGAAGTCCCAGTTCGAGCTGCTGGATCTCGGCCTGCTCGCCGAAGAGATCAGCGAGCTCTACGAACCGGCCGCGAGCGAGGCCGGTCTGAGCTGGCGGAGCAGCATCCAACCGCCGGCCCCGGTCGAGGGCCATCGCCAGCTTCTCGCTCAACTGATCTCAAATCTGCTCGACAATGCGCTCAAGTATTGCAGCGGCGGCGGTACGTTAGAGCTGGCGGTGAAGACATCCGCCGGCCAGGTCGAGCTCTGCATCGCCGACAGCGGCCCCGGGATTCCAGTCAAAGACCGGGAGACCGTTCTGAAGCGCTTCGTGCGGCTGGACGAGAGCCGCCGCGAACCCGGCAGCGGACTGGGCCTGTCCCTGGTCGCGGCCGTCGCAAAACTTCATGGCGCCGATCTGCGGCTGGAGGACAATGCGCCCGGCCTGCGCGTCCGACTGACCTTCGAGCAAGCCCCGCCCCAAACAGCCGCGACGACGTAACGAGAGAGAAACTCGAAGCCGTGGCCTTCCGCGCTAAAGTCACGGCCATGCGCAGTCTGCTCGCCACTCTGCTGATCGGCCTGACGGTCGTGCCGGCCGCAGCGCAGGCGCCGGTGGATCCGGCCGCCGGCAACCTGGAACCGGTCGACCTGGAACTGGTCCTGGCCGTCGATGCCTCCGGGTCCGTCGACGACGCCGAGTACCGGCTTCAGATGCGCGGCATCGCGGCCGCCTTGCGCGCGCCCGACGTAGCCGCGGCGATTGCCAGCGGACCGGACGGGTCGATTGCCGTCACCGTCATGCTCTGGGCCGAAGCAAATCGGCCGAAACAAGCTTTGCCCTGGGCACGGCTGTCCGGCAAGGCGAGCATCGAAGCCTTCGCAGCCCAGGTCGACGAAATGCCGCGAAAGCTGCCGGCGGGCGGCACCGGGATCGGCAAGGCGATCCAATATGCCGTCTGGCAGATCGAACGCAACGGCTACAGCAGCGCGCGACAGGTGATCGACCTGTCCGGAGACGGCCGGGAGACGGCCTTTCGGGAATTCAGCCTCACGGCGCCCCAGGGCCGCAGCGTCGCGGTGCTGAAAGACATCACCGTCAACGGCCTAGCGATCCTGAACGAGGTGCCCGACCTTGATCTCTACTATCGGACGGAAGTGATCGGCGGGGCCGGCGCCTTCGTCGAGGTGGCGCGCCGCTACGAGGACTTCGCCGAGGCCATGCGACGCAAGCTGCGGCGGGAAATCGAATGGCGACCGCAGGTGAGCCGCGCCGTCGCGCCGGAGCCTGACACCCCCCTCCCCTAAGCCCGAAGGTCTGTTGTCATGATAAATTCACATAACCTGGAACGCGCCGATTTCGAGGCCGCCGCCGCCGCCGCCGCCGGTCGCAGCACGACGGATCTGCTCGCTGAAACGGGGCTTCCGGCAGGTCCGTCGCGATGGATGCTGGCAGTCGGAGAGCTGCGACTTCCGCTCCGGGTCTTCGTGGCTCTCGCCTTGCAGATCAAGGGCCTGGAGGGAGCGGCCCCAACGACGGCTGAGGCCCGCATGCTGGCTCTCGATGCCGGATTGACGCCCTATGACGGTCACCTTGCGGAGGCCCCCTTGCGGACGGGGTGACGCTCTAGATCCGGCAGAACCCGCTACCGCAGCAAAGGCACCCAGCCGCTTCGCACAGGTGGAATTGACTTGGCGCAAGACCTACTTAAGACATAGTGGTCTATATGGTTATAGCGTTCCGTAGTCAGGGCCGGCTGCGAGACGCTGAAGTATCGATGGCAGGGCTGGTTCTCGGGAGGTCAAGACCAAACGTTATGAAACAGCCCAGTACGTCCGACCCCTTCACTGAAGTCGTCACCCAGCCGCTGGAGGTCGATGGCCTGCCGGCAGGCCTGGCCCTGTCCCTGGGTCACAACCTCGTTTTCTTCACGACCGAGCCGGACCTGGCGACACTGGATGGCGGCAGCTTCGCATCCCTGGCCCAGCTCACGGCCCAGATCCGGCGCATCCGCGCCCGGCGTGCTGAGCTTCTCCGGTCGACCGCTTGCTAGCTTAGCCCCGGCGCGGTTCAAGCATGGCTTGGCCCGCCTCCCTCCACGCGCAGGGTGGGTCGGCGAGACATCGAGTTTGCCGCCAGGCGGTCTTCGGTGCCGGGCAGGCAAGACCCGTACCTCTCCCAGCCTTTCTGATTTAGGCTGCGACCTGTAAGGTGATCTCAAGAGCGGCAAACGCATCCATTTGGGAGCCCTTGGAGACCATGACCACGCGTGCCAAGCGACCGGTAGCCGGTAAGGCCAAGAACAAGTCGACCCCCGGCAACGAGACGGCGGGCGCTCCCGGCAAGCCGAAACGCGCAGCCGCCAAGGCCCGCTCCCGAGCGGCCAAGGCGCCAGCAGCCAAAGCCCCCGTCGCATCGAACCTGGAAGCGCCCGACAGTGTGCTTCACAGCCTTGCGGCACGACGCTGGCTCGGACAGTAGCGGCCGAGGGCCGGCTGCCGGCAATCGTCGCAAGACCGTCTTGAGACAGAGGCAGAACCGCCGGCGATCCGGCACTCGGCCGATCCGGCGCTGCCTCGGGTCCTACGACTGCTCCAGCGAGACGACTGGATCGTGATGAACGGGGAAGTTGACCGAGCGGGCGATGAAACACTTGGCCGCGGCCTCGGTGTGCAAAGCTCTGGCCCGCTCGACATCGCCCCCCGAGGCGATCGTCACCTGCGGGCACAACCGTGCCGAGACGAACTGTCCGCCGCCGCCTTTCTCCAACTGCATCTCCCCCGTCGCTTCGTCGCGGTAGTCGAGCACGACGATGCCGGAGGTCGCGCAGAGGTGCAGATACCAAAGCAGGTGGCAGCCGCTCAGGGCCGCCAGCAGGAGGTCTTCCGGATTGTGCCGGCCGGCATCTCCCCGGAAGGCTGGATCCGATGACCCCAAGAGGTCGGGCCGGCCCGGAATCTCAACCCGATACCCACGCCCGTAGCTCTTGTAGTCGGTCGTCGCGCCCTGCTCCGCCGCCGACCAGGTCACAGTCGCTTCGTACCGGTGCGCCATCGCCGTCTCGCCACAAGAAGACGGCCGCATCTCTCTGCGGCCGGTCTCACAGGTTTCACCGGTGGCCGCCCACTAGCCACGGCCACCGGCATTGCCTCCATCGTGCGAACCGTATCGCCGCTGCGCCGACGGAGGTCGGTCCCAGAGCGACGCGATCCGGCGCGTCCGAAGGACTCACGCGCGCCGGGTCAGGCTCTCGATGATCTTCAACAGACGATCGCACTCGGCCTGCTGATCCTGACGGCGCAAGTCGAGCTCGCCCCAGAGGCGCGCCACCTCGCCGCGCAGAAATTCGAGCTCGTTGCCCCCGCCCGCCGACTGAGGTGCGGCCGACCGCTTCGCGGCGGCTGCCTTGCGCGTTCCGGTCGCACGGCGAGTGGTGGCCCGGGCCGGAGCGGACTTGGCAGCGACGGGCGCCGCCGGCGTCGCGACCGATGTCGCGGCCTTTCCGGTCGTCTTGCGCCCGGTCTTACGCGTCGTCTTACGGGCGGCCTTGACGGCGGGCTTGCGCTGAGCAGCGACCGTTGACTTGCGCTGAGCGGCCTGCGCCGCCTTGCCGGAGCCGGGGCGACGCCCGCGACGCGGCTTGGAGGCAGAGTCCGAAACGAATCGCTTCAGCGCTTCGACATCAACCTTACGCAAACGCCCCTCGGTTTGAGACGGGACTTTGCCCTGATCAATCAGGCGGTAGATGTGCGCGCGAGACAGACCGCTTTCAGCCACTGCCTCAGCCACTTTCTTGAAGTTAGCCATTGCCTATCCTATGCAATTTCTCATGGGTCGCCACGATCATTAGCGGAGAGACTTCGGAGCGTCACTAAAAAAATGACCTCACGAGACAAGCAGACCTTTTAATGACTTAAATATCTATAAAGATCGGCAGCCAAGGGAGCGGTGAAGATCGCTCCGACGTAGCTCCTTCTTTCGTTCGAGCCTCGCGATCCGAGTC
This sequence comes from Algihabitans albus, assembly GCF_003572205.1. Lineage (NCBI taxonomy): Bacteria > Pseudomonadati > Pseudomonadota > Alphaproteobacteria > Rhodospirillales > Rhodovibrionaceae > Algihabitans > Algihabitans albus. The sequence goes on along the minus strand of NZ_QXNY01000006.1, from coordinate 403,327 downwards.
TCGGACCTTCACGAGACTCGGGCGACCAAAGAAAGATCCCCGGAAGCGTCTCTTCCGGGGATCGTCGCGTTCCGTCCTTTGTCGTCGCGTCAGGAATAGCGGTAGGGCGGGCCCGCCCTCTGCATCACCTCACGGTACTCCTTGAGAATGGCGACGACGCGGGCGTTGCGGTCGCTCTCGCCGGCGACCTCGTCCCAGAACTTCATCGCCTCGTCTTCGACCTGCTGCCACTCGGCGTCCGGAATGGTGGTCAGCTCCAGCTTGTCTCCACCGGTCCGCAGTTTCGCCTCGCCCCCCCAATACCAGTGCTGACGGTAGTAGTGAGAGCTGTCCATGCAGAGGCGGAACAGGGTCTTGAGATGCTCCGGCAGTTCCTCCCAGCGCTCCGAATTGGCGAAGTAGGAACCGCACCAGGCACCGGAGATATTGTTGGTGAGGAAATAGTTGGTCACGTCGGCCCAGCCGACGGTGTAGTCCTCGGTGATGCCGGACCAGGCAATGCCGTCCAGCTCGCCGGTCTGCACCGCGACCTCGATGTCTTCCCACGGCAGAGTGACAGGGACCACGCCGAAGCGTGACAGAAAACGGCCGGCCGTTGGGAAGGTGAAGACACGCTTGCCCCTGAGGTCTTCCAGGCTGCGGATCGGGTCGACCGTGGCGAAGTGGCAGGGATCCCAGGCACCCGCCGACAGCCAGGTGACACCGTCGATTTCGCCGTAGGCCTCCTCCCAAATCTCCTTCAGGCCGTAATCGTTGAAGAGGACGGGCACGTCCAGGCTGTAGCGAGTCGCAAAGGGGAAGTAGCCGCCGAAGACGGAGATGTCGACGGGCGCAGCGATGGAGTCGTCGTCTGACTGCACCGCATCGATGGTGCCGCGTTGCATCGCGCGAAACAGTTCGCCGGTCGGCACCAGTTGGTCCGAGTAGTAGAGTTCGATCTCCATTTCGCCATTGGCGACCTTGTTGAAGGCGTCGATCGACGGCTTGATCACATGCTCGGCCAAGGCCGGACCGGCGTAGGTCTGCAGTCGCCAAGTGATCTTCGACTGACCGTGAACCGCCGGTGCGGCCACCGCCGCGGCGCCGGCGGTGGCGGTCGCCGCCCCTGCCGTCTTCAAAAACTTGCGTCTTGTGGTCATCGCTCTGCACCTCCTCGTTCGGGTTCGTTGTCTCCTGGGCCCATGCCGGCTCCACTGAACCGGCCGCGCCTTCTTCTGTTCGTCAGCGTCCGTAATGCAGCTCCGGCAGCCAGAGCGCGATCTGCGGGAAGGCTATGACAAGGACCAGCGCCAGCAGCATCACCGCCACGAAGGGAGTGACGGAACGGTAGATGTCCATCAGGGTGATCTCCGGCGGCGCCATGGCCCGCATCAGGAAGAGGTTGTAGCCGAAGGGCGGCGTCATATAGGCGATCTGGCAGGTGATGGTGTAGAGCACGCCGTACCAGACGAGATCGAAACCGAGCGCCCCGACCAGCGGCACGTAGAGCGGTGCGACGATCACCAGCATCGCGGTGTCGTCCATGAAGGTGCCGAGCAGCAGGAAGGAAAGCTGCATCAGGATCAGGATCTCCCAGGGCCCAAGCCCCAGGTCGCTGGTGAAGAAGCCCTCGATGGCCCGCACCGCGCCCAGGCCGTCGAAGACCGCGCCGAAGCAGAGGGCCGCCAGGATGATCCACATGAACATGCAGCTGATCGCCAGCGTCTTGCGCATCGTCGTTTCCATCACCGGCCAGGTCAGGCGCCCCTTGACCAGGGCGGCCAGCGTGGCCGAGACGGCGCCCACGGCCGAGCTCTCGACCAGCGAGGTCACGCCCATCAGAAAGAGGCCGGTCATGGCGAAGAAGATGGCCAGCGGCAGAACGCCGGCCCGCAGCAGCTTCAGCCTGTCCACGAGGCTGTAGCGCTCCCGCTCCTCCCTGGACAGCGCCGGCCCCAGTTCGGGCGTGATGCGGCAACGCACGACGATGTAGAGCACGAAGAGCGCGGCCATCATCAGGCCCGGCAGAACTCCGGCCAGCCAGAGCTGGCCGACCGGCTGGCGGGCGATCATGCCGTAGAGTACCAGCACGACGCTGGGCGGGACGAGAATGCCCAACGACGAGCCGGCCTGGACGACGCCGGTCACCATCAGCTTATCGTAGCCGCGACGCAGCAGTTCGGGCAGGGCGATGGTCGCGCCGATCGCCATGCCGGCGACACTCAGCCCGTTCATGGCGGAGATCACCACCATCAAGAGGATGGTGCCGATCGCGAGCCCGCCGGGCATCGGCCCGAACCAGACATGGAACATGCGGTAGAGATCGTCTGCGATGCCGGACTCCGACAGCATGTAGCCCATGTAGATGAAGAGCGGCAGCGTCAGCAGCGGATACCACTTCATCAGCTTCATGGCGGCCGAGAAAGCCATGTCGCCGCCGCCCTGGCCCCACAGCAACAGGGCGGCGATGGCGGCGACCGCGCCGATCGCCGCGAAGACCCGCTGTCCGGTGATGAGCATGAGCATCATCGAGGAGAACATCAGCAGGGCGATGACTTCGTGGCCCATCAGAGGTCGATCCCGCGCAGCCGGCAAAGATCGCGGATCCAGGTCGCGATGGCCTGAAGCAGCATGATGAAGATGCCGATACACATGACGATCTTGATCGGCGCCATGTAGGGCCGCCAGGCGGAGTAGCTGCGTTCCCCATAGACCAGGGCATAGATCGAGCTGTTGATGCCGCCGTAAAGCAGCAGCACCAGGTAGGCGATGAGAAAGAGAATGGTGAAGGAGTCGACCCAGGTCTTGGTACGGTCCGACCAGGCGCCGTAGAGCAGATCCATGCGGACATGGCCGCCGAGCTGCATCGAATAGCCTCCGCCCAGCAGAAAGTAGGCGACCATCAGAAACTGAGCGAGCTCGAAGGTCCAGATCGCCGGCAGGAAGAAGGTCTTGGAGATCGAGGAGTAGAGCAGCACCGCGATCATCGCGAAGATCAGATACATGGTGACGCGACCGACGGCCCGGGCCATCGCCTCGACAGCGCGAACGTAGAGTCTGAGCGCCGCTACCACCTGCCTGTCCCCACCCCGCGCTGGCCTGCGCCGACCGTAACCGGCCTGTCAGCGGATCGGCCGGCCGGGACGCCGCTTGCCTGAAACCTGCGCGTCATCTTTCCAGATGGCTCAGGACAGTCAAGGCGATTCTGAAACGTTTCTTTCTGGTGCGATTGATTAGACAAAACTTCTTCACAACGGGCTAGACTGGCCCCGGAAGCGGACCGACAAGAGGCCGCGGTAAGGAGGCCGCCCGAGCGTGGAAACCGTGCAGGACTTCACCGTCGCAGAACGGATCCGCGGTCGCTTCGCCGCGCTGACCCGCGCCGAGCGCCAACTCGCCAATGCCATGCTGGCCAGTTACCCCGTGCTCGGACTCGACAGCATCGCCAGCGTCGCGGAAGCCTCGGGCGTGTCGGGGCCGACCGTCGTCCGCATGGCCAAGAAGCTCGGCTTTGCCGGCTTCCCCGAACTGCAGGCGGCACTGCGGGCGGAGCTGGAGGCCACGATCTCCACGCCCATCGCCAAACACGACGGCTGGGCCGCCGATGCGCCGGACACCCACATTCTCAACCGTTTCGCCGAGGCGGTCATGGAGAACCTGCGCCAGACCCTCGGCCAGATCGACCCCGAGACCTTCGACGCGGCGGTCGCCCTGCTGTCCGACCGGGAGCGCCGCGTCTACGTGGTGGGCGGCCGGATCAGCCGCGCCCTGGCCGACTACTTCTTCACCCACCTGCAGGTCGTGCGCCCCGGCCTGACCCTGATCGCCCCCAATGCGAACACCTGGCCGCACTACGTGCTCAACATGCAGCCCGGCGACGTCCTGGCCCTGTTCGACGTGCGCCGCTACGAACACGACCTGCTGCGCCTGGCCGAAATGGCGAAGGAACGCGGTGCCGTCCCCCTGGTCTTCACCGACCAGTGGGGCTCCCCCGCCGCCAAGCACGCGGCCCACAGCTTTCACGCTCGGATCGAGGCGCCCTCGGCCTGGGACTCTTCCGTGGTCACGCTCTTCATCGTCGAGGCGCTGATCGCCGCGGTGCAGGATTCCGGCTGGGCGGAGACCCGCGAGCGGATGCGCAGCTTGGAAGCCTTGTTCGACCAGACCCGGCTGTTCCGGAAGTTCGTGTGAGCCGTCCGGTTTGTGTAGGGCGAACGATCTCTCAGTCCCGTCCCGACGCGCTCGACTCGAGCCGAAGCGTCAGCCGCTGTGCAGCCGCCTGAATCGCATCGCCGTTCCGTTCGGCCGGCCGGCGCTCGAAGCTCTCCAGAAAGGCAATGCGGCCGGATGAGGAAATCGCAACGACCCGATCGGCGATGCGAGACGCCTCCAGGAGATCATGGGTCACCAGGACAGCCCCGAGACCGCGCCGTTCGACCAGCGCACACAGCATGGACTGCAGACTTCGGCGCATCTGTAGATCCAGTCCATTGAAGGGCTCGTCGAGGAGAACCAGCCGCGGTTCGACGGCGAGGGCACGGGCCAGGGCCACGCGCGCACGCATGCCCCCGCTGAGTTGGGCCGGATAGAGGCCATGGGACTCGGGGGGAAGACCGCACTCGAACAAGAGACGCTCCGCCATGGCCCGCCGCTCGCGGCGGTCGACCCCACGCGACAAGGCGCCGAAAGCGACATTCGCGAGCGCGGTTCGCCAGGGCAGCAGACGATGGTCCTGGAAGACGAAGGCGGTTCGCTCCCGACAGCCCGCGACGGTTCCGGCGGTCGGCTCGAGAAGATCCCCGAGCAAGCGTAAAAGGGTCGTCTTCCCGCACCCCGACGGACCGATCACCGCGACCAGGCGGGCCGGCTCCACCGCAAGATCTATCTCCCGCAGGACCGTCCGGCCACCGAGGTCGACGGAAACGGCGGTCAAGGCGGCAAGAGCATCCCCCCTGCCGGGTGCAAGCCGCGCTGCGGACCGGGTCACGAGGCGACCTGCCGCCCGGCGCCCGCGGCCGGCTCGCGCCAAGGTTCCAGCCGACGATAGAGCGGTTGAATCAAACCGTACTGCACGGCCAGGAAGCTCCCGACGGCCAGCAGGATCCAGGCGAAGCTTTCCGCAGTGTCGAGGTTCGATCTCGCCACGGCGAGGCCGGAGCCGATGCCGCTGTGCGCGCCCAGCAATTCGGCCATGACGGCAACCTTCCAGGCAATTCCGAAAGCGGTCACCATAGCCGGCAGGAGGTAGGACAGGAGGTGGGGCAGCAGGACCTCCCGGAGGAAGTCGGGAAACCTCAGGTGAAAGCTCTCGGCCATCTCGACCAAGGCCGGATCGACCGTCCGCATCCCCTGCAGCATGGCGAGAAAGACGATGGGAACGAGCGCGACGGCAATGGTGAAGATCACCGCCTGACCGCCGAGCCCGAACCAGAGGAGAGACAACACGACCCAGGCGATCGGCGGAACGGCCAGCATCATCGAAAGGATGGGCCCGACCGCCTGTCGAAGCGGAACCGAGAGGCCGGCCGCAAGGCCCAGGACAGCACCGACGGTCAGCGCCACCGCGAAGCCGCAGAGAACGCGAAAAGCCGTTTCCAGGAGATACGAAAGGGCGACGCCGTCGAACAGAATGCGGCTCAAGGCCGAGGCGGTCTCCAGAGGCGACGGCAAGGCTATCGGGCTCAAGGCGAGGCTGCCGAGCCACCAAGCCAGGATCAAGGCGAACAGGCCGGCGCTGCTCCAGACAGTCCGCTGCAGTGGAGTCGGAGAGGGCGCCGCTCTAAGCCTGGATATCGAGGTAGAAATCGTCATCGGGGAGCCTGCCTCCGATCAGTGCCGCGGACTCGCCGGCCAACTCGCCGTAGAGGCGTTCCAAGGATGCGCGCGCCTGGGCAGGTGTCCGCAGGGAGAGGTTCATGAAGGGAATCGAGCGCTCCAGGACCGGCTGCCGCAGACCGAGATAGTCCTCGCCGAGCCGTGCCGCCGAGGCCGGATTGTTCCGCACCCACTGGGTCGAGCCGCGGAGTTCGCTCAGCAGCTTGTTCGGGAGGTCGGGAAGACGGTCGCGGAGGCTGTCCTGCATGATGAGGACGGCCATGGGAATGTCGAGCCCCTCGCCGCCTGTCTCGGCGTAGAGCTGTTGAAAGTCCAGCGCCCGGAACACGGGAACCGACTGCGCCAGTCCCCGCATGATCGACGCCGTGGCCGCCGGCTCCTGCAGTACCGCGAACTCGGCTTGCCCTGCCAACAGAAGCTGCGCCGCCTCGATGGGAGTCGCGGTGTATTGCACCTCGACGTCGTTCAGGCTCATGCCGCGCGCGCGCAGCAACAGCTCGAACACTCGGTCCGGCATGTCGCCCCGGAAGGGGACCAGGACCCGCTGCCCGGCCAGGCCGGTAAGGTCATCGAGACCGCCCCGCGTCGTCATCAGGTAGAGCATGCCGGTGGTCAGGACGCCGGCGAGGCGCATGCCCGTTCCGCGATTGTAGAGATTGGCCGCCGTCGGCGCCGGCGAGGTGGTCAGCTCGATCGCCCCGGAGACGACGCCGGCTCGCATTTCGTCCGGCGACCGCCAGATCGTCAGCGTCGCGTTGTCCGCCAGCGGCGCCAGACCATTGCGGTCCACGAGGTGGGCCAACGGCACGGAGACGCCGATGGGCGCGCCGAAGAGGCGCAGGGATTGGGCGAAAGCCCTGTACGGCAGGCCGGATACAGCGGCCGTGGCGGCAAGCCCGCCAAGGACCGACCGGCGCGTGATCGCGAAAGACACGATTGCCTCCTTTCTCGGTTAGAAAGTGACGATGGCGTTGACGAAAAGGGATCGGCCGGGCGCGGCGATCCGCGATCTTTGCCGGGAATCGAGCGTATGACGCGCGACATGTTCCCGGTAATCGCTGTCGAAAACGTTCTCGACGCCGAGCCGCAGTCCGATCCGGTCGTAGAGCTGCGCACCGGCGTAGAGGTCGAGCACCGCGCAGCCGTCAGTCTCGCCTTCGTCGAAGCCGGACCCCGTCACCGCGTTGTCGTCGACGCGGGTCTGGTCCGCAACCAGCCGTAGCTTGCCGCCGAGCGACCAAGTCCCGAAGCTGCCGAGCCGATCCGAGTAGTCCAGCAGGAGATTGGCCTCGAGGGGCGCGATCCCGTACAGCGGCCGCTTGTCGCTGCTGTTCTGTCCATAGCTGTAGATGACGTTGGCGCGTGCCGATAGGTTGGTCGTCACGTTCCACTGACCGTCGAGTTCGGCGGTAAAGATATTGGCATCGACGTTGCGGAAGATCAGAGCGCCGTCGTTTCTCAACACCCCCGACTGCAGCCTCGCGGAGTCGCGCGTGATGAAGTCTTCGACGTGGGAGAATCGTAGGGCTCCGGAGATCTGCCAGGCGCCCGGCAGCAGCGTCGTACCGCCGCGCCTTGCACGCCCGAAGTCGATCCAGTCGGGACCGTCGAAGATGAAGCCGGCCGCCGCCTGATAGTGCCGTTCGGGCTCGAGTTCGGGATTACCCACCAGGCGGTTTGCCGCCTGGGGCGGCGGCGTGGTTCCGGCCCAATAGCGTTCCTTGGAGTCCGCGGCGCGGTCCGTGCGCGCGACCTCGCCGAACAGCGTCAGCCGGTCGTCCAGGGTCTCATGCTGATAGACGGCCCTGGCCGACAGCAGGTGATCGTTCTGCTCGACCTCCGTCGACCCGTAGTAGAAGTCGTAGAGATTGGAGGCCGTGGCGGGCAAGCCTGGCGCGAGATTGGCGAAAGGCCCCTGACCGGCTGTATCGACATCCTGCGCATCCGCGTGGACGAAGCGATACCCCAGGCCGAAGCGCATGTGGTCGTCCGCGCTCAGACTGGTCGCCGTCTCGAAGGTCGGCCCGAATTCGGCGACCGCGATATCGGGGAACAAGGGCGAGGCCAGCCCATTCAAGCGCGGTTCGGGGCTCGCGGCGTTCAGATCGGTCAAGCGGTCTCCGTCGCGCCGCTCGACGATCCAATCGAGGCCGAGCCGGTTCTCGAAGGCGCCGGCGGTGAAGTCTCCGAACAGGCGGCCGTCGATGAAAAAGCGTTCGTTTTCGACCTCGATCCGCCGGGCACCGGGCGCAACCGTGAAATCCCGGACGTCGAAGTTGTTGTTGACCCGCTCGACGTCGCGGATGCGCATCTCCGCCCTGACGCGCGAGACCGCCTCACCCGGAACATCCCTGAGCTCGAAACCGAGCCGCCCGACCAGTCGGTCGGTCTCGAGATTGTCCAACCGCGATGACGGTGTCGCGTCGTCATCGATATCGTCGCGCAGCAGAACGGCGAAGGCTTCGAAGTCCGCCGAGGGCGTCCAGCCCAACACGAGCTGCTGGCTGTTGCGGGAGTATTCGAAGGGAACCTGCTGGCCGTCGCCGCCCTCGAAACCGTCGCGCGCATCGGTCCCGCGCGCGAAGGCGCGCAGGTAACCCTCCGGTCGGCGCAGCGTTGCCTGCCCCAAGGCCTCCAAGGTGTCGCCCGGCGTCGCATAGCCGCCGGAGATCTTGAAATGATCGGCGTTGCGCCGAAGCGCGTCGTCCGTCCCAAGCGGCAAACGAATGTTGTCCGTCCGGTAAGGCATGTCCCCCGGCGCCCGGTCGAACTGGAAAAGCGGCGCGATCGGAAGCGGCCGGGAATCGCGGTGCTGGCGCAGCCGCGGCAGAAAGTCCGCGACCGGCTGAACGCCCCTGCCCGGAGGGCGCGCGGCATCCAGTCCGGCACCTCGGACGGCTTCGAACTGACGAATCGGGCTCGTATGGTTCGGTTGCACATCGCCGTTCTGAATTTGAAAAAACGGCAGACCCGAACTGCTCTCGTTCGCGGCCGCCTGCAGCGGCAGACCGACCAGCAGGCCGGCAAGGAGACAAAACCCGAGCTCAAGCGACCGGCCGCGCCGACCGACATACCGGATCGACGCCCGCGCCCGGCGGCGCGGCCCTGAAGATAACTGTGACACCTGCGACTCCCCCACGCGAACGCATAGGCTGCGGGCAGCAGCAGCGTTCGCGGCCGTGTTTCATCGTATCTGTCCTGACGGATCGCGCCCGGACGGCTCGAGACTCAGAGCAGGGAGACTCGCGGCGGCGCCCGGACAAGCGGGGTCGCGTAGGCGGGAACAGGTTGGGGAGCGCGGCTCTCCGGGCGGCTTACCGGTTCGACGATGAGTTCGAGACTCGCCGCGAGGAGAACGGCCGGCGGCAAAAGGGCGCCGCCGGCCAAGGACGCGCAGAGCGGACAGGGTTGCTTGCCCTGCCCGGACTGATCCGGCAGAGGCACGTAGCCGTCGGCCGTCCAGACCAGGACCTGCGTGCCCTGGGACGTACAGATAATGAGGAGTGGCCCGTCCGCCTCCGGCGTCTCGAGCGACCCCATGGAGGCCGCGTGCGCGACGTGACCGGCCAGATTGACCAACAACGCGGCGACAGCCAGGGTCGCGGCCAGACGGCGAAAACATCTCCACATGGGCGGGAGACTACCGGGAGATGTGCGATCAGGTCCAGCGGAAGCTGGCCGACTTTCGCTCCCGCTTCGAGGAGCCGGATCGACACGGTCCTTGCCGGATCGCGTAGCTTCCCGACGGGGACTCACTCGGCTGCGGGCCGCCCCCCGTCCGCCGTTACCGCCGCAACTTCGGCCCAGTAGATCAGGGCGATATCGCGGAAGTGCTGCAGTGCCGGATCCTCTCCGCCGCGCCGCCACGCGAGCAATGTCTGAACCTCATAGGGTTGCCCGACGAGGCGCCGCATCACGATGCCGGGCCGCGGCCGCTTCGCGATGCTCTCGATACTCAAGGTGACCCCGATACCGGCGGCGACGAGCCCGAGGATCGCCTCGCTGTCCGCCGCCTCCTGAGCGAGCTTCGGCAGAAAACCGGCGCCCTGGCAGAGGTGGGTCACGTGAGTGAGAAAATGAGACCAGCGCTCGCTGACGCCGAGAACGAAGGCTTCGTCCGCGAGATCGCCCAGCGTCACCCGCTCCCGCGCGGCAAGCCTGTGCCCGGCGGGCAATACCGCGACGATATCGTCGCGCTGAACCATGTGGGTCTGCAGGAACGGAAGCTCGACCGGCCCGGTCAGGAAGCCGGCGTCGATCCGTCCCTCCCGCAGCGCCTCGATCTGACTGGTCGTGACGCTCGGCGTAAAGGTGACCGAGATTTCGGGAAAAGCCGTGCGGAAGGCGTTGACGATGTCCGGCAAGGCGCCGGCGATGGCGAAGTCCGTGTAGCTGACGCGGAGCTGCCCCAGAAGTCCCTTGTGAGCCCGCGAAGCGCTGTGGGCCAGATCCGCCGCCTCGTCCAGGAGACGCGCGCCCCCGGCAGCAAAAACGCGGCCGGCCGGCGTCAACTCCAGACCGCGCCGGTCGCGCGCGATGAGGAGAGCGCCGAGAGCCTCCTCGAGATTGCGCAGAGTGCGACTCAAAGCCGGCTGCGCGATGTTCAGATGGCGCGCGGCGCCCCGGAAACTGCCGTGCTCGACGATGGCCAGAAAGCAGGCGACATGACGGAGATCGAAACGCGGTCGCACGAAACTGATGCCTTTTCGGTATCACAGACGAACGCAATGATATTATACGCGCCTGCCTTTGCCCACTAGGCTTTCCGCTTATGGGAAATCAACGGGACGGCCCAGGCGGGCACGTTCGCGGGAGGCAAAAAACATGACCACATCGCTTACACGACGGACGGCCGTCACGATCCTGGGCGCCGGCGTCGCCCTGGCGGCCCTGACAGGTCCGGCCCTGGCTCAAACGACCATGAATCTCGGTTGGGGCACGCCGCTGGACTCGAACAACGGCGTCTTCGCGAAGAAGTTCGCGGAGCTGGTCGACAGCTACACGAACGGCGAAATCGAGGTGAAGCTCCGTCCCTCGGGGCAGATCTCCAGCGAGGACGATGCCTTCAAGGCGATCCAGCTCGGCACGGTCGACAGCTACCTCATCTCGCAGAACAACATCTCGCCGCACTTCGGCATGATGGACGTCTTCGTGCTGCCCTACGTGTTCCGCAGCCGCGATCATGCGATCGCCGTACTGGACGGCGAGGTGGGCAGTTTCATCCAGGACGAACTGCTGGAGCAGACCGGCGTCCATCTGCTCTCCTTCAACAACGTCGAACATCGCGACCTCTACAACAGCGTGCGCCCGATCGAGACCTTCGAGGACTTCGGCGGCCTCAAGTACCGGGTGCCAAAGAACGAGGTGATGATCGAAACCTTCCGCGCCTTCGGCGCCGAGCCGGTGCCGCTGGCCTGGTCGGAAACGCCGACGGCCCTGCAGACCGGCACCATCGACGGCGGCGACAACGGCACCAGCGTGATCCTGGACATGAAGTTCTACGAGTTCGCCGACAATCTGGCGATCCTGGAGCACTTCTCGGGCTTCACGCCGCTGCTGGTCAGCGACCGCTTCATGTCGCGCATCGACGAGGAGCAGGCCGAGGCCCTGCGCCGGGCCGCCACCGAGGCTCAGGACCACCAGCGCGCGATCATGAAAGACGAGATTCAGAAGGTGCGGGACGCTCTGGCCGGTCATGGGATGAATGTCACCTATCCGGAAAAGGGTCCCTTCATCGAGGCCGCCGAGAGCGTGCAGAACAAGTTCGCGGACGAGAAGGGCGAAGCCTTCCGCGACCTGCTGGTTCGCATTCGCGAAACCGAGGGCTGAGGCGCAAAACGGCCGGCTGGCGGAGCGCGCCCGGGAGGCGCCCCCGCCGGCCGGCCCCTTATCCAGCAATCCCTTTCTTCAGGGGAGGCCGTACGCGGCGCCCTCCTCCTGCCAGTGGTGCCTCTAGCCATGAGACTGCTTCTCGATCGTGCCGAAGAGATCGTCGCACAGGCCGCCCTCTGTCTGATCGCCGTCTGCGTCTTCGCGCAGGTGGTCAGCCGCTACGTCTTCAGCACCGCCATCACCTGGACCGAGGAGCTGGCGGGTTTCGCGATGGTCTGGGCGGTCTATATGGGCGCCGCCGTGGCGGTACGGGACCGTTTCCACATCCGCATCCTCTTCGCCGTCGAGGCCCTACCCCGCCCCCTGGCCCTGGCAGCGATCCTGCTCGGCGACCTGCTCTGGATGGGCTTCTGCACGCTGATGCTGGTGGTTGGCTGGGAATACATCTCGCTGCTGTGGCAGCGCGAGTTCATCTCACCTTCGCTCGGCATCGACCAGAAGTGGCCGCAGAGCATCGTCATCATCGGCTACGTCGCGATCATGCTGCGCGCGGCCCAGCTATACGTGCGCTGGTTCGCGGGCGGCCGCGTCGGTTTGCCCGGCATCACGCCTCCATCGCATGACGAAGCCCTTCGGAAAGATGGGGCCGGCACCCAATGAGCGCGTCCCTGATCGTCGTTCTCTGCTTCGTCGGCTTCACGTTGCTCGGCATGCCACTGTTCGCGGCGGTCGGTCTGACGACGGCCGTTGCGCTGGTTCTGATCGACATTCCGGTCACCCTGCTGGCGCAGAACGCCTTCACGGCCCTGCAGCCCTTTCCGCTGCTGACGATTCCCCTTTTCATCCTGGCTGGACGTCTGATGGAGACCGGCGGCATGGCGTCGCGGATGATCGCCATCGCCCAGTCCCTGGTGGGCGCCTACCGCGGCAGCATGTCGATGGTCACGATCTTCGGCTGCGCGCTCTTCGCCGCCCTCTCCGGCTCCGGCCCCGCGACCACGGCGGCGATCGGCAGCGTCACCATTCCGGAGATGGTGCGCCAGGGCTACCGGCCGCGCTTCGCCGCCGCCGTGGCCGCCTCGGCCGGCGCCCTGGGCAGCATGATTCCGCCCAGCAACCTGATGATCATCTATTGCCTAGTGGCGGAGGAATCGATCCCGCGCATGTTTCTCGCGGGCTTCGTCCCAGGCGTATCGGTCGCGCTGATGCTGATGGTGACGGCCTACGTAATCTCGGTGCGACGCGGCTACGGCTCCACAGGAGACCGCTTCTCCTTCCGTCCGCTGCTGCAGGCGCTCTGGCGCGGGAAATGGGCCGTCTTCGCGCCTATTCTCATCCTCGGCGGGATCTACGGCGGGGTCTTCACACCGACCGAAGCCGCTTCGGTGGCGGTCTTCTATGCCCTTTTCATCGGCGTCTTCGTCTATCGCGAGCTGACCTGGGATCGCTTCGCCGAAGCTCTGAAGTTCACCGCGCTGATGAGCGGTATCCTGATCATCATCGCGCCTTCGCTCGCCTTCGGACAGGTACTCGCCTTCTACGACATGCCGCAGGCGGTGCAGGCTTTTCTGGACACCGTGGCCGCCAACCCCTTCTGGGTCATGGTCATCGTCGGCCTGATCCTGATCGCGGTCGGCACCTTCATGGAGTCCCTCGCGCAGATCATCCTCTTCACCCCGATCTTCCTGCCCGGTCTGGTGGCGATGGGCGTCGATCCCATCGTCTTCGGCATCTTCATGGTGATGAGCTGCGAGATCGGTTTCCTGACTCCGCCCCTGGGCGGCAATCTCAACGTCGCCGCGCGGCTGACCAACATCTCCATCGAACAGGTTTCCATCGGCGTCCTGCCCTTCATCCTGCCCTACATGGTGATGATGCTGGTGATGATCGTCTTCCCGGAGATCATCACCTTCCTACCCGATCTGGTCTATGGGCCGCGCCTGTGAGGGAGACGAGCGGAAAACAGAGAACCGGGAGACACGCGTCATGATCGACACGCTGCTGCTCAATGGCCGAGTGATCGACGGCACCGGTAGCCCTGCCGTCGTCGCGGACGTCGGGATCGCCGAGGGCCGCATCGTCGCGGTCGGCGATCTGGCCGAGGCCGAGGCGCCCAACCGGATCGACGTAACCGGCCTGACGGTGACGCCGGGCTTCATCGACATCCACACCCACTCCGACGCCGTTCTGCTGGCCGACGGCAAAGCCGACAGCCAGGTGATGCAGGGCGTCACGACCGAACTGGCCGGCCAGTGCGGCTACAGCTTCGCCCCGGTGGGCGACGCGCGGCGCATGGAGCGCTGGATGGTCGGGCGGTTGCCCGGCGTGGAGGTGACTTGGCAGTCCTTCGGCGGCTATCTCGACGCGCTGGAAAGCAAGGCGCTGGGGTTGAACGTCATGGGGCTGGTCGGCCACGGCGCGATTCGCGGCGCGGTCCTGGGCGATGAGGTGCGCCCGCCGACCGAAGACGATCTGGACCGCATGGCGGACCTGGTCGCAGAGTCTCTGGACGAGGGTGCCTGGGGCCTCTCCACCGGACTGGAGTACTGGCCCGGCCTGGGCGCCACCGCCAGCGAGTTGACGCGGCTCTGCCGGGTGGTGGCCGAGCGCGACGGCTTCCATGCCTCGCATGTGCGCAACAGGGACATCCACTACGATCTGGGCTTCACCGAGGTACTGTCGGTCGGCCGGGTCGCCGGCGTACGGACCCAGATCTCCCACATCCAGCCGAAGTACGGGCGGCCGGATCATGCGATGACTCATGCCCTGGAGATGATCGATCAGGCGCGCGCGGTCGGACTGGACGTCGCCTTCGACGTCATCCCGCACGAATGGTCCCATACCGGCGTTGCCGCCATCCTGCCGGCCTGGGCGCGCGAAGGCGGCGTCGAGCGGCTGCTCGAACGGCTTCGGGATCCCGAGGCACGCAGGCGCATGAAGGCCAACCCGGCCCCCATGTGGCGGCTGGTGCTCGACGGCCGTTGGGATCTCATCCACTTCCTGCGGGCGAACGACCCCGAGATTCTCGGCCGGACCGTCGCGGATGTCGCGGCCGAGCGCGGCACCGCGCCCTACGATACCGTTCTCGACCTGTTGCTGGAGGCCGGCGAGAACGCGCTGCACATGCTTTGGACCTCCAAGAGCTTCTTCGAGGAGGACCTGCGGCTCTGTCTCGTCCGTCCCGACTGTGGCGTCATGTCGGATACCTTGGCGCTCAGTCGGCGCGGCCCAACCGGCAGCCTCATTGGCTCCCTGGCCGGCTACGGTTGGGCCGCGCGTTTTCTAGAACACTACGTGCGGAACCTGGAGCTGATGTCTCTGGAGGAGGCGATCCGGCGGGTGACCAGCTTCCCCGCGGAGCGGATCGGGATCGCCGACCGGGGCGTTCTGCGGCCCGGGGCGGCAGCCGACATCGCCGTCTTCGACTACGACAAGGTGACCTACAGCGGCACCCTCGAAGATCCCCGGCAGCATCCGCGCGGCTTCGTCCACGTGCTGGTCAACGGCCGCTTCGCCATGCAGGACGGTCAGAGGACGGACCAGGACGCCGGCGAGGTTCTGCGCAGCCCGGCCTCATGACGGAGCGCCGCTGGGCCGGCAAGGGATGAGCGGCCGGACCGCCATCGTGATCGGTGCCGGGATCGTCGGTCTCGCCACGGCCCGCGCCCTGCAGACGGCGGGCCACAGACCCCTGCTGATCGATCCGGAAAAGCCGGGCAGCCAGACTTCTTACGGCAACGCCGGGCTGATCGCCGGCTCGGCCGTGGTGCCGGAAGCCCGGCCGGGACTGTTCCGCCGCCTGCCGCGCCTGCTGCTGGATCCGGACGGACCGCTGGCGATCCGCCCGCGCCACCTGCCCAACCTGCTACGCTACGGCTACCACGTGGCGCGGGCGGCGCGGCCGGCGGAGGTGGAGCGCATCTCCCAGGCGATGGCGGCCCTCACCCTACCCGCCTACGACCGCTGGATGGATCTGCTGGAGGATCTGCCCGACGCGCGGCGGCTGTTCCGCCGCGACGGCTGCCTTTACCTCTACCGCTCGCAGGAGGAACGCGCGGGCGCGGCTGCGGCGAATGCGCTGCGCCGCCGGCGCGGGATGATTCTGGACGACGTGAACCAGGCCGAGTTGCGGCAACTCGCGCCGGGCCTGGCCCTGCAGTCGGACCATGCGGTTCTGTCGCGAGATAGCGGCCAAGTGACCTCGCCCTGGCGCCTCAGTCAGCATCTCGCCGCGGCCCTGACCGACGCAGGCGCGGAGTTTCTCCCTGAACGGGCGATCGCTGTCGAAGGACGGGGAAGCCGCCTGTCCGCCGTCGTGACGGAGACGGGCCGGCACCCCTGCGATCTCGTCGTCCTGGCAGCCGGTGCCCGCTCCCGTCCGCTGGCGCGCAAGCTCGGCCTCTCGGTCCCGCTGGACAGCGAGCGCGGCTACCACCTCGACCTTCCGCTCGACCCGGCCGGTCTGCGGTTGCCGGCCCTTGTGCCATCGCTCGGCGTCGCCGTCACTCCCCTGGACGACGGCATCAGGGTCGCCGGCCTGGTCGAGTTCGCCGGCTTGGAAGCGCCACCCGCCGAAGCCTTCTTCACACGGCTGGAGCGGCGGGCGCAGCTCCTCTTCAGGATCTCGGATTTCAGCCGCGCGAAACGCTGGATGGGCCAGCGCCCCTCCCTGCCCGACGGCCTGCCGATCCTCGGCCGCGCGCCGCGCTTCGAGAACGCCTGGCTGGCTTTCGGCCACGGCCAGATGGGCCTGACGCAAGCAGCGGCGACTGGCCTGCTGATCCGCGATCTGATCGAGGGCCGCGCGCCGGGGATCGATATGACACCCTATGCCGGCGAGCGGTTTAGCTAGCACCTCCGCACCCGGGCGACGTCTCTTGGGTGTCCCGCGCCGGCCTAGAGGCGCCCATAGCGAAGCAGCCGGCGCGCGTCGCCGAGGAAGCGCCGGGCATAGACGAGCCCGCCCAGCAGCAGGCACGCCAGTAAGATCAGCTTCACCCCGGCGCCGAAGAAGATGCCGGCCGGCGTCTCCGCCTCCGGCAAGGTGCGCAGCAGCGCTTCCGTTTCCGGCGCCGCCTCGCCCGCGACCCAGGCACTCACGGTCTCGCGTAGGCTGCGCCGTTCGATCTCCAGGCCGTAGCGGCCGGCGAGCGCGTTCAGGATCGTCTCGACGGCCCGTTGCCGCTCGTCGCGCATGACGAGAAAGAGGTGGGCCTGCAGCAAAGCGCCGCTCAGGTCGGAGTCGTCGAAGACCGCAGCCACCTGACGGGCGACCAGGCGGGGGTTGCCGTCGCTTCCAAGCCCTCGCGCCTCGGCCAGCGCCCCCGCGGCGGCGGCCGGTCGCGGCGCCGTCTGCAGGAGCCAATCCTGCAAGGTCCGGGTCAGCGCCGAGGCCTTTGGCTCGCCCTTGGCGACCGCGATGGAGAGTTCCGTCAGTTCGGTGGCCACATCGCGCAGGGCAAGCGCGCGCTCCGCTTGGGCAACGCTCCGGATACCGCCCTGCAGGCACACCCCGGCCAGCGCAAGCATGACCAGCGTCATCAGCAGGTAAAGCGCCGCGCTCAGCCGTGGCAGTGGAACGGGGCGGGTGTCCGCGGCCACGGATCAGGCCTTGCCGCCGCGCAGCTCGGCCAGCAGCCGCTCGGCGATGTCGACACGCACCTTGCCCATCTCCTTCAGCTTCGCGGCGACAAGCTCGACTTCCTCGCCGAGGGCGCCCGCCATGGCCGCGATATTCTTGGCGTGCAGCGACATATGTCCCTTCTGCACGCCGGTCGTCGCCAGCACCTTCAGCGCCGCGAAGTTCTGCGCCAGGCCCACGGCGGCGATCACACGCGCCAGCTCGTCCGCCTTGGAAACGCCCATGATCTTGAGAGCGGTCTGGGCGGTCGGGTGGATCTTCGTCGCACCGCCGACCAAGCCGACGGCCATGGGCATCTCCAGCAGGCCGACCAGATTGCCTTCCGCGTCCCCTTCCCATCGTGTCAGGCTGCGGTAGCGGCCGCTGCGCGCCGCGAAGGCATGCGCGCCGGCCTCGATGGCGCGCGTGTCGTTGCCGCTGGCCATCACCACGGCGGTCACGCCGTTCATGATGCCCTTGTTGTGGGTGGCGGCCCGATAGGGGT
Organism: Algihabitans albus; assembly: GCF_003572205.1. Lineage (NCBI taxonomy): Bacteria > Pseudomonadati > Pseudomonadota > Alphaproteobacteria > Rhodospirillales > Rhodovibrionaceae > Algihabitans > Algihabitans albus. Next base: position 385,556 of record NZ_QXNY01000006.1, on the reverse strand, counting down.
CGGCATCCGCGAACCTGAAGGCCGAGAGCATGCCGTCGCGCACCTCCGCGCCGCCGATGTTCTCCAGCTTCCAGACGCCCCGCGCACGGACCAGACGCCGGTCGGCGAGGTTCGAGAGAATCCGGAGGAGCACCCGACCGCCGGTCCAGGCCTCGATCCGCGGCCCCACCGCCTCCGCCATGGAATTGACGGCATTGGCGCCCATGGCGTCGCCGGTATCGACGATCAGGTGGGTGATCACCATCGGACCGTCGTCGGTTTCAAGCACGCGGACTTCCAGGTCGCGGAACCCGCCGCCGAACTTCAGCAGGACGGGATCGGTCTCGTCGCAGATCGCCTTGATCTCCTCCCGCCGTTCCAGGATCTTGAAGCGTGCGTTTTCCGGGTCGCTGACGCCCAGGAGCTGCACCTGCGCGATCATCAGCGGCCCGCTGCTCGAGGTCGCGATCCCGCCGGCCGAGCGGCATTGCTTGGCCGCATTGCAGACCGCCGCCACGACCGAGCTTTCCTCCGTCGCCATCGGCACCAGGATTTCACGGCCGTCGACGATCAGGTTGGTGGCGACGCCGACGGGGATATTCATCGTCCCGACGACGTTCTCGATCATGCGGTCCGCCGTCTCGACCTCCAGGTTTCCGGTGTTGGAGAGCTGCGCGATCGCGGCTTCGTCGAGATCGGTCAACTCGGCCAGCCTGGCGATGCGCGCCTCGACCGACATGGAATGGAAACCGGGAATTCGGGAGGTGATGTTCGTCTTGCTCATGGGCTCTCTTGTCGGTTGCTCGTCGTTTTCGGGAAGGCGCGTCACCGTGCCATCATCTGCTGAGGCAGCCAGAGCACCAGCTCCGGCCAGACGATGCAGATGAGCAGGCCGGTGACCTGCAGGAGAAAGAAGGGCACGATGGCCCGGTAGATCGTCTCCATGCCGATGGAAGGCGGCACCACGCCCTTCAGGTAGAAAAGGGTGTAGCCGAAGGGCGGCGTGATGTAGGCCATCTGGGCCGAGATCAGAAAGACGATGCCGAACCACAGCGGGTCGAACTCGAGAAACTCGATGATCGGCAGAAAGACGGGAACACACAGCAGAATGATCCCGATCTCGTCGAGAAACATGCCGAGAAAAACCAGGATCAGCATCATCACGAGCAGGATCACGTAGCGGTCGGCCTCCAGCGCCTCGATCTGCGCCAGCATGAAGTCGGCGCCGCCGGTGCCGGTGAAGATGGCGACGAAGGCCTTCGCCCCGATGGTGATCCAGAGGATCATGGCCGAGACCTTCAGCGTATCGAAGGCGGCCCGTCCCAGCATCTGTGCATCCAGGCGCCGTTGAGTCGCGGCCGAGATGACCGCTCCGGCCACGCCGACCGCCGCGGCCTCGGTCGGCGTGGCAATGCCGAGGTAGATGCTGCCGAGCACGCCGAAGATGATCAGGCTGGGAATGATCAGCGCCTCGAGCGACCGCAGGCGCGTCCCCCAATCGACGTTGTCCGCCGTCGCGCCGGTCGGCGCGAGCCCCGGCTGCAGCAGGGTCCGGATCACGATGTAGGCGATATAGAGACCGGCCAACAACAGACCGGGCACGACCCCGCCGATGAACATCTGGCCCACGGAGATCTGCGCCGTAACGGCATAGACGATGGTGATGACGGAGGGCGGAATGAGAATGCCCAATGTGCCGCCGGCACAGATCGTGCCCAGCGCGAGGCGCTGGTCGTAGCCCCGCTTGAGCATGGAGGGCAGGGCCAGGATGCCCATGGCCGCCACGGCTGCCCCGACGATGCCGGTCATGGCCGCCATGATGGTGCAGATCACGACGGTCCCGACCGCGAGACCGCCCGGCAGCCGCACGAACCACAGCTCCATCGCCCGGTAAAGCGCATCGATGATACCGCTGCGCTGCAGGACCGCCGCCATCATCACGTAGAGCGGGATCGCCAGCAGCACTTCCGACGACATGGTGTCGAAGGTCTGCAGCACGGTCACCACCAGGGCCTGCGAGCCCCAGAGGGTGACGGTGAAGAACAGCGCCAGGGCGCCGAGAGCGAAGGCGAGCGGCAGGCCGGTCAGGATCAGCAGGACCAGACCGACGAACATCGCGAGCAGAACGAGTTCGGAGCTCATGGGCCGGTGCCGCCCGTGACCAAGTCCTCGGCCGGCGCGGCCGGTGCGGGCGCCGGATCGGGACGGCCCAGCACGCGGAACAGGGCGCGCAGCCATTCCGCCACGGCCTGTGCGATCAGCAGGGCAAAGGCGAGCGGCATGACGGCCTTTGCCGGCCAGATCTCCGGATTCCAGGCGGAGGTCGAGGTCTCCCGATGCTCCCAGGAGGCCAGCGCCAGGGGCAAGCTGTGACTCAGCAGCACCCAACCGAAATAGACGATGATGGGGACAGTCAGCAGATCGACGATCTTCGCCGTTCGCTCGGGCAGCTTGCCATAGACGATGTCGACGTTCACATGGCCGCCGATATGCAGCAGATAGGGCCCAGCCAGCAGAAAGTACGGCCCCAGCAACAGCCGGGCCATTTCCATGGCCCAGACCGTGGGCGCGTCGAAGGCGTAGCGGGCGATCACCTCGTAGCAGATCACCGTCACCATGATCGCGATCAGGCCCGTTGCCGCGATCATGATCCAACGATTCAGTGCGGTGATGCCGCGACAGTAGAGAGCGAGGAAGAACACCGGGGAGCTATCCCATAAAGCCGGAGGCGGCGGAGTGCCGTTCGGCACCCCGCCGCCGGACCGTCCGCGCTAGAGCAGGCCGAGCTGGCGCATGAAGTCGATCTGGCTCTCCAGAATCCGGTTCGCCAGTTCGTCGTCGCCCGCCGCCGCGCGCCAGGCCTCGACCGCCGTGGGGCGAGCGGCCTGAACGTCCTCATCGTCCAGGCGCAGGACCTCGATACCCGCATCCTGGAACTCCGCGAGGGCGATCTGGTCCTGCACGAGAATGTGCTGACGCAGCGCGCCGGAGACTTCACGCGCCGCCAACTCCAGGGCGGCCTGATAGCTGCGCGGAAGCGCATCCCAGGCCTCCTGGTTGGCGACGTAGGCGGTCGCCGTCACCGGCTGATGCACGCCGGGCAGAACCACGTAGTCCGCCACCTCGGCCAGGCCGGCCTCGAGATTCGCGGTGAGGTCGCCACGATCGGCGAAGTCGATCACACCCCGCTCGAGCGCGGAGTAGACCTCGCCCGTCGCCATCGGCGTGACCGCCACGTCGAAGGCCGCCATGACCTGACCGGCCAGGCCGACGAAACGGCCCTTCTGACCCGCCATGTCGGCAATCGACTCGATCGGGAAGGTGGAGTGAATCGGCTCCTCCCCATAGACGCTCGGCGCGACGTAGTGGAGGCCGTAGTCGTCGTAGGCGTCGCGCGCCAGCTCCAGACCGTCCAACTCGTAGAACCAGGCCTCCATCTGATCCGGCGTCTCGAAACCGAAGGGTACGGTGCTGGTGAAGTAGAAGGCGGGGACCGTGCCCGCCTCATAGCCGTCGAAGGTCTTCATCATCTCGAAGGCCCCCGATTGCACCGCCTCGAAGGCCTCGGCCGCCGGGACGATCTGGCCGCCCGAGAAGAGACGGATCTGAAAGTTGCCGTCGGTCAGCTCGGCCACCCGCGCGACGAACCGCTCTTCGAACTTCTGCGGCGTCGTGTTGGCGTCCCATAGGGACTGCATGCGCCAAGACACCGCGTCCTGAGCGACCGCAGCACCGGCGGCGCCCGACAGGCCGGCGAAGACCGCGGCCGTGACGACCCATTTACGCATCTAGAGACTCCTCCCACTTTCATTGGGACCGCCGGGTCGTTCGCGAGCCCGGCGCGTCCGGTCAATCCCCGCTCTTTTCCGGGGGAACGATAACGGCCAGAGCCGTGGCGGGTTCTCCGCCATGGGCCAGGCCCCTGTGCTGGATCGCGGCGTCGAAATAGATCGCATCACCGGTCTCCAGAATCAGTTCTGTGCCGCCGTAGACGAAACGGACCCTGCCGGTCAGCACGAAGAACAGTTCCTCGCCCGCATGGCTGAACAGCTCCGGCGGCTCGTCGATGGGCGGCAGCGTGACGACGAAGCACTCGGTCCGACGCTCCGCCTTGCCGTGGTTGATCAGTTCGTAGAGATAGCCGTGCTCGCCGCCGTCGCGATTGAGCGCCAGTCGCTCCGCGACACGCACGACCGAGATCTTGTCCGAACCGCCGGTGTCCAGCAGTTGAGACAAGGGTGCGCCGTAGGCCTGGCTGGTCCGGTTGAGAACGGCAATCGAGGGACTCGCGAGATCGTTCTCGATCCGCGACAGATAGCCCTTCGTGATGTCGATCTTCCGCGCCGCGGCTTCGAGACTCAAGCCGAGCGACCCGCGCCAGCGGCGCAGGCGCTGTCCGAGCGTTGCCATCCCTACCCCATGTTTCGTTGCGGCCGGTTTCCGGCTCGTTTGGGTTTTCTCGTCGTTTCCTAATGATAAACTTATAAGCAACAACAGCGTCAACAGGAAGCTCCAGCGCGGATTTCAACGCCGGGTTTCAAAGCGGAACTTCAACGCAGTTGTGATGAAAGCCGTCTTGCGCAGGGGTCGGGTAACTGCATAATAAACTGTATACAGTTTTGCGCACAGGACCCCTGGAATGCCCAAAACCCCTCAGGCCGCGACGCAAGGAACCGCGCAGGAGGTGCCGACGCACCTCTCGCAACGGGCCTACGAGCGCCTGCGGGAAATGGCGATCAACTATCGCTTTCGGCCTGGCGAGCGCCTGAACGAAGGCGTGCTGGCCAAGGACCTGCAGATCAGCCGGACCCCCTTGCGCGAAGCCATGCATCGGCTGGTCTCCGAGGGCTTGCTGCAGCTGATCAGCGGCCGCGGTTTCTTCGCCCGCCCGCTCGACGTGAAGGAAGTCTGCGACCTCTACGAAGCCCGGCTGGCGCTGGAGACGGCGATCGTCCGGCTGGCTTGCGAACGGGCCGCGCCGGAGTGGCTCGCGACGATGAACGGCTATCTCGACCGCAGCGTCAGCGCCCACGAGAGCGAACCCCTGGAACGCCTGCTGGAACTGGACGAAGGCTTCCACGAGCGCATCGCCGACTGCACGGGCAACCTGGAACTGCTGCGCATGCTGCGCAGCATCAATGCCCGCATCCACTTCTTCCGCTGGATCGACATGCAGGGCCGGCGGGACAACACCCAGGCGGAGCATCGGGCGCTGATCGCCGCCATCGGCAAAGGCGACGCCGGGACGGCGGTCGAGATCGCGCACGCACACGTCGCCCGGCGTCAGGATCAAATCATCGACGGTATTCGCGAGGGCTACGCACGCCTCTACATGGGCGAAGGTCCCCAGGCGGCCGGCCCAGTCTCCTACACCCCTTCACCGGAGGACCAATGAACCAGCTATCCGGAGCCGAAGCGCTCGTTCGCCTGCTCGACCTGCACGGCGTCGAAGTGATCTTCGGTCTATGCGGCGACACCAGCCTGCCGTTCTACGACGCGCTCCACCGCCTCGATCACGGCATGCGTCACGTCCTGACGCGCGACGAGCGATCGGCGGGCTACATGGCCGACGTCTATGCCCGCATCTCCGGCAAGGTCGGCGTCTGCGAAGGCCCCAGCGGCGGCGGTGCCACCTACATTCTCCCCGGCGTCGTCGAGGCCAACGAGTCCTCCATCGCCGTCCTGGCCATCACCACGGATATCGCCGTGAGCTCGCACGGCAAGTTCGCGCTGACCGAACTCGATCAGGAAGCCCTGTTCCGGCCGCTGACCAAGTGGAACAAGGTGATCGAAAGCAGCGACGCCCTGCCGCGCAGCGTGCGCGCCGCCTTCCGCCAGATGAGCAGCGGCCGCCCGGGCGCGGTCCATCTGGGTCTGCCTTTCGACGTGCAGAAGAACCCGGTCGATGCCGAGGAGATCTGGGGCGACGCCTCGCAGGGCCGCTTCCCGGCGCTGCGCACGGCCCCGGCCCCCGACCAGGTGGAGGCGGCCGCAGAGGCGCTGACCTCGGCGGAGCGCCCGGTGATCGTCTGCGGCGGCGGACCGGTCATCGCCGGTGCGCGCGCCGAAGTGACGGCCCTGGCCGAGCGTCTGGGCGCGGTCGTGGCGACCTCGATCAGCGGCCAGGGCGCGATCCTGGACGACCATCCCCTGGCGCTCGGCGTGGTCGGCTCGAACGGCGGCGCGGAGGAAACGCGGGCGGTTCTGGACGAGGCCGATCTCGTGCTGCTGGTCGGCTGCCGCGCCGGCTCGGTCACCACGGAGCGCTGGCGGCATCCCGCCGCCGGCAAGCAGCGGATCCTCCACATCGATGCCGAGCCGACGGTGATCGGCGCCAACTACCCCACCGAAGTCGGCCTGGCCGCCGACGCCAAGCTAGCGCTCGCCGCGCTGTTGGCAGCCGTGGATGGCAAGCTGGGCGAGACCCGGCGGCCGGCAGAGCGCGCGCGCAGCGCGGTCGCCGAGGCCAAGTCGGCCAAGTTCGCGCGCTTCAACGCCCTGGCCGACTCGCTCGACCGGCCGATCCGCCCCGAGCGGGTCGTGCGCGAACTCTCGGAGCTGCTGCCGGACGACGCCATCGTGGTCGCGGACCCCGGCACGCCCTGCCCCTACTTTTCGTCCTACTTCGAACTGAAACATCCCGACGCGCGGATGATCAGCAACCGCGCCCATGGAGCATTGGGCTACTCCCTGCCCGGCGTGCTCGGTGCCTACTACGCGCGCCCCTCGGCCAAGTGCGTGGCCGTCATGGGCGACGGCAGCTTCGGTTTCAATGCCGGCGAAATGGAGACATTGGCGCGCACCGGCGCCCCGATCACGCTGGTCGTCTTCTCGAACAGCGTTTACGGCTGGATCAAGGCCGGTCAGCATTCCGGCTTCGGCCAACGCTACTTTTCGGTCGACTTCAGCCAGACGGACCACGCCCGCGTCGCCGAGGCCTTCGGGCTGAAGGCCTGGCGTGTGGAGGATCCGGCCGAGCTGCGCGGCGCCCTGGCCGCCGCCATCGAACACGGCGGACCCTCGCTGGTCGACGTCGTATCGCAACCGCTGCACGAAGCGGCCGCTCCGGTGACGGAGTGGATCGCTTGACGAGGGCCGGCTGTCCCAAGGGCAGCGGCCACAGGAGGGCCGCCAAACCGCGCGGCCGAGACCCGGGAGGCAAAGGGAAAACCTCATGACGACACATCACACCAGTCTGCACATGCCTGCACTCACCCGCCGCTCCGTCCTGCGGGGCGGCCTGCTCGGCCTTGCCGCCGCAGGCGTCGGCTCCACCGCTTTTCGAGGCGGCAGCGCGCTTGCCCAACAGAACCTCCAATGGGGCTCCTCCTCCATCGGTTCGACCGGCTACGTCATCATGGAAGGTCTCGCCAACACGGTGAACCGCCACAGCGATCTGCAGAACGCCTCGATGGCCACCAGCGGCGGCACCGAGAACATGCAGCTCTTCGCCGAGGGCATCATTCAGTTCGGTCAGACCACCTCGACCGACTGGAAGCCGGCATCCGAGGGGCAGGCGCCCTATCCGGCGCCGATCGAGGTGCACCAGATGTTCGCCTACACGCTGTTCAACTGCACGCCGATGGTCCGGGCGGACAGCGATATCCAGACCCTGGACGACCTGCGCGGACGCCGCTGCATGCCCTCGCCCGCCGGCAGCTCCACCGCCACCATGTGGCAGGTGCTGTTCGAGGCGGCCGGCCTCTACGACGAGGTCGAATGGACCTACGGGTCCTGGCGCGAGACCTACGACGCGCTGCGCGGCGAAGCCGTCGACTGCATCCCCTCGCTGCTGACCAACGGCCGCCCGGCGCCGATCCTCTCCGAACTGAGCGCGACCGTCCCGGTGCGCGCGCTGCCCGTCTCCGACGAGATTCTGGAGCGTGCCAGGGAGATGAACCCCGGCGTGGCGCGCGGCGAGATTCCCGGCGGCGTGGTGCCCGGCATCGACAGCACGACGGCGGCGGCCTCCTTCTCCGGCGTTCTCGCGGCCTCGCCCGAGGTCGAGCCCGACGTGGCCTACCAGGTCATGAAGGCGATCTTCGAGAACGAGGAGGACGTGAAAGGTCTGGGCGTGCAGTTCCAGGACATCGGGCTGCCCTTCGGGACCGACTTCCTGGTCGCGGGCTTTCCGGTGCACAAGGGCGCGGCGCGCTACCTGAAGGAGCGTGGCGCGTGGCGCGACGACCTGATCGAAGCCTCCTGAACCGGACGGTCCATCGGACCGGCGCGGCGGACCGGCAGGTAAGCCCGGTCCGCCGCGTCGCGTCTCCGCGCGTCCGGCAACCCTTATGATTCGGACTCTCACCGCCAAGCTGGCCGGCGCGTTGACCGACGAGGACGGCGACCGCCGCCTGATCGCCCTGCTGGGCATCGTCGGCATCGTCTACGTCCTCGCTCACGCCGCTCAGATCATCTGGTTCGTGCTGCCTTCGGGCCAGTTCAAGATCATGCATGTCGGCGGCGCGGCGGCGTTGATCTTCCTGTCCCTGGCGGCGCGCGCGCCGAAGTCGGCGGGCCGCGCGGCCCACCTGGTGCTGGCGCTGCTCGCGGCGGGCACCGTCTGGTACGTCTTCGTCGAGCTTGGCGCGCTGACCTCGCAGCGTTCCTTCCTGCCGAACGCCACGGATCTCGCCGTCGCCACGGTCCTGCTGGTTCTCTGTCTCTATGCGTCCCTGCGCGAGTGGGGCTGGACCGTCAGCCTGATCGCCATCGTCGGACTGCTCTACGGCTACTTCGGCCAGGCCATGCCTGAGGGCTTGCTCTATCACGGCGGTCTCTCGCTGAAGCGGCTGATCGGCTACACCTCGATTCCCTATTTCAGCGGCCTGCTGGGCGGATTGGCGGAGCTGTCCGCCGGCACGATCTTCCCCTTCATGCTGCTGGCCGCGGCCCTGCAGGTGACCGGCTGCGTCGACTTCATCATGGGCGCGGCCTACCGGATCGGCGGACGCACGCGGGCGGGACCCGCTCAGGTCGCGATCCTGTCCAGCGGTATGATGGGCATGGTCTCCGGCTCGAGCGTGGCCAACGTCGCCTCGACCGGCGCCCTCACGATCCCCCTGATGAACCGGGTCGGCTTCAAGCCGGCCTTCTCCGGCGCGGTCGAAGCCGTCGCCTCGACCGGGGGACAGATCACGCCACCCGTGATGGGACTGGCCGCCTTTCTGATCGTCGGGCTGACCGGCGTCCCCTACGGCGAGGTGATCATCGCCGCCGCTTTCCCGGCGCTGATCTACTACCTCTATCTGATGTTCGCGGTGCACCTGCGCGCCGTGCAGCAGGATCTGGACGCTTCGGCCCAGGACGTCCTGCGCGACAGCCTCGGTTCCGACGAGAGCTTCTGGCGCAGCTGCCTCCATAACTTTCACTTCTTCATCGCGGTGACCTATCTGGTCTGGACGCTGATCGAGACCAACCTGGCGGGACGCGCGTCGATTCAGGCGACTGCGCTGCTGATCGGCCTCTACATCCTGCGCGAACTCGTCCTGTCCTGGCGCGGCCTGGTCTTCTCCTTGTCCGGGCTGGGCAGCATCCTGGCCCAGATCGCGAGATTGCTGGGACGCACCGCCTATATCGGGGCTCTGCGGGGCGCTCAGATCGCGGTGGTGGTCGCGGTGATCGGCGTCCTGGTCGACATCCTGTCGGTGACCGGCTTCGCCCAGAAACTGTCTTTCGCGATGCTGGAGCTGGCCGGCGGAGATCTCTGGCTGCTGCTGGTCGTCGCCGCCTTGGCCTGCCTGGCCTTCGGCCTCGGACTGCCGACCTCGGCCTCCTACATCCTGGTCGCGCTGATGGGCGCACCGGCCCTCGTCAGCCTCGGCGTGCCGCTGCTGGCCGCCCACTTCTTCGTCTTCTTCTTCGCCAACGTCTCGGCAATCACCCCACCGGTCGCCGTCTCCTGCCTGGTGGCCGCCAAGATCGCCAACGGCGACTTCCTGCGCACCAGCTTCATCGCCGTGCGGCTGGGTCTGCCGGGCTTCATCCTGCCCTTCATCTTCGTCATCCATCCCGAACTGCTGGGGATCGACGCCCACCTGGGTTACACGGCGCTGATCGCCGTCATGGCGCTGCTCGGCGTGGTGTCGCTCAACGTGCTGCTGGAGGGCTTCCTGCTCCGCCCTCTGACCTGGCCGCAACGGATCAGCCTACTGCCCGCGATCCTTGGCCTCCTGCACCCCAACCTCTGGGCGTCCCTGGTCGGCATCGCCATCCTCGGCGGACTGCTCGGCTGGCAATGGACGACCCGGCAGCGCGCTCAAGACAGCCAGGAAACCGAGGCCTCCAGCGGAACGACGCTGGCCGACCCGCCGAGTTCGGGCGGGAAGCGATAGAGGGCCTCGCCCGGTGCCGGCATCGTCGCCTCCAATCCACCGGCCTGGAAACGATCTCGGGTCAGCTCCGTGTCAGAACTGCCGAGGGCCGTCGCGACGATGACCGGCGGGGACGGCCGCGCGGCGGAAGGTGCCACGCCGACTCCCGGCGCAACGCTGTCCAAATCCTCCGGAGCGACGAAGACGCAGGCGCCGCGATCCAGATCCAGCAGCCAGCGCGCATCCCGGCGCCGGGGCGCCCGCCCGACGAAGCGGCCGAAGCGCCGCGCCGTCTCCTCCGGATCGGCGACGACGAGCAGCACCCCCTTCAGCGAGACCACGCCGTTGTCGTGGGTCAAGCGCCGCTCCTGCCAGACCAGCTCCTCGGTATGGTGCTGCAGCACCTGGACGCGCCCCTCCGGCATCGCCTCGGGCGGGACGCGCAGAACGGTGAAGCGCGCCTCCCGGGTCTCGCCCTGCGGATCCTCGACCGGGCGGGTCAGGGTCACCGGCGCCCTTGGCTTGAAACCTTCGGTGACCAGGGTCGCATGGGCCGCCTGCGGATCGGCCAAGCTGAAGGCGATGAGATGCAGCCCCACGTAGCGATCCGTCGCGGCGTGAAACTGCCCCGCCAACTCGGTGTCGCCGACGGCGGTCAGGAGTTCCAGGTAGCCTTCGCGCAGCATGGCGCAGCGATTGGCCATGCCGGCGGAGACCAGCCCCTCGGGCGTACGGTTGCGCTGCTCGGTGAAGGGCGTCAGCCGGAAGCCGATCCGCTCGAAGAAAGTCGAGGCACGCGCGAGGTCCGGCACGAAATGCGCCACATGATCGAGAAAAATCTCGCCCTTCTGCGGAAGCTGTCTGGTCACAATTCCTCGCCTAGGATGTTGGGAAAGCGCCGTTTCGCGCGAAGACGCGGGCGCGGGACGGAAAACAGTTTAGCCGCCAAGCGCCCCTAAAGCAGCATTCCCGGCAGCCAGGTTGCAATGGCCGGGAAGGCCGTCAGCAGCGCCACCAAGAACATGGAGCAGAGAATGTAGGGGATCGCCGCCTTGTAGATCGTCGCCATCGAGGTTCCGCTCGGCGCCACGCCCTTCATCACGAAGAGCAGCAGGCCGAAGGGCGGCGTGGAGAAGCTGATCTCCAGCGCCAGCAGCACGATGATGCCGAACCAGATGACATCGAACCCCAGCGCCTGGGCCAGGGGGAAAAAGAAGGGCACCGTCAGCATCATGATCGAGATCTGCTCCATGAAGGTGCCGAGCACCAGGAGCACGGCGAACATCGCCAGCAACATGAGCAGCGGCGAAAGGTCGAAACCGATGCCCCACTGGATCAGACCGCCCGACGCGCCGGAGAAGGCGAGCAGCTGGCTGAAGGTGGCGGAGCCGAAGACGATCAGATAGGCCATCAAGGTGACCTTCAGGGCGCCGATCACGGAGACCTTAAGCGCCTCCCAGGTCATGCAGCGGAAGGCGAAGGCCAGCAGGATGACGCCCAGCGCGCCGAAGGCCGCGGATTCCGACGGCGTGGCGAAACCGACCAGCATCAAGGTGATGATGACGATCATGACGCTGATCATCGGAAGGATGTCCCGGAAGAAGAGGACCAGCTTCTCCCGCGTCGAGATCGTCTCCAGCGCGTAGGCCGGCGCGGCCGAGGGGTCGAGCCGCGTCTGAATCCAGATCGTGACCATGTAGAAGGCCGCCAGCAGCAGCCCCGGCAGGATTCCCGCGATCAGCAGCGCGCCGATGTCGATCTTGGCCAGGGTGGCCAGCAGCACGGCCAGGGCGGAGGGCGGAATGATGATCGCCAGTCCGCCGGTGCCGAGAATGGGGCCGATGGACATATGCTTCTTGTAACCCCGGCGCTCCATCTCCGGCACCAGGAGCGACCCCATCAGCGCGGTCGATCCCATCGACGAGCCGCTCAAGGTCGAGAAGGCCGTGCCGCCGGCCACGGTCACGTAGGAGAGCCGGCCCGGCACCCGTCCGATCAGACGGTCGACCGCGTTGAACATGCGCAGCCCGAGACCGGTGCGGAAAAACAGTTCCCCCATCAGCAGAAACAGCGGAATCGGCACGAGATTGAAGCTCGAGAGAGCGCCGAAGCCGTTGTCGAGCATCTGCACGACGCCGGCCTCGCCGCCCATGAAGTACCAGGCTCCGATGACATTCGCGGCCAGGAAGGCCAGCGCGATCGGGGTTCCCACCGCCATGAAGACGATAACCAGGCCGAGCAGGAAGCCCAGGGCGACGTACCACTCCATCACTCTTTAAGTCCCGCTTCGCCGCTATGCAGGATCTCCGGGCCGAAAACGAACCGCGAGAACTCGACGGCCATGAGGCCGAAGCTGATCGGGAAGGCAATGGTGAGAATCCACTTGGGAACGAAGAAGGCGCGCACGTCGAAGTCGTTCCGCGCGATGTTCATCGTGACGAGGTCCAGGCCTTTCCAGGCCAGCACCCCGCAGACCGCGACACAGAGCAAGGCGACCAGCCGGCTGAGAACGGTCAGCGCCACAGGGGGAAGCACCGAGGTCAAAAGCTCGATATGGACATGCCCCTTCTGCCGGACCAGCCAGGGCGCACCCAGAAGGGTCAGGTAGAAAAGGGAATACTCGGTGGAGAGAAAAAACCAGGCGGACGGCTGCAGGCCGAGATTACGGATTACCACCGAGACGACGATGGCGACCATGAGCCAGACCAGCAGCACGCCGGCGATCAGGGCCATTCCGTTCAAGACGTAGGAATAGAGACGCAGCGCGTATCTCATGCCGTCATCCACCCGGCGGGCATCCCCAACCTAAACTCAGAAAACTGAGTGGGGGCTGCCTCACGAGGCAACCCCCACTCAGCCTTAGAGATCGTTGAACGCCTCGATCAGCGCGTCATAGTGCTCCAGCCCTGACGGATGGCGCTCCATCTGCGTGCGCATGCGATTCCAGGTCGCCTCACGGGCAGCCTCCGAGAAGGCGTCGGCCGCCGCACCCTCGAGCGTCACCACCGTCATGCCGTCGGCCTCCAGTTCGGCCTGCTGCTCCTGCGCCACCTCGGCGAAACCTTCAGCGCTGCTCCGCTCGTGCTCGATGGCGACCTCCTGCAGGATCTGCTGAGCCTCGGGGCTCAGCGCGTTCCAGCTATCCAGGTTCACGATCGCGCCCATGTCGGTGGAGAAGAAGGAGGGCTCGATGCGGTAGTTGAGAAAGCGGTCCCAGTTCAGATCCTTCAGTCCGATCTGGGTCCAACCGGTAGCATTGACGACCGAACGCTCGAGCGCCGCATAGACGTCGGTGGTCGGCAGACTGATCGGCTGAGCCTGGAGATAGTCCTGGAAGAAGGCGTCATAGACCGGATTGCTGCGCAGCTTCATGCCGGAGACGTCGAGGTTGCCCTCCGCATCGAGCTGCGGCTCCTCGATGGAATAGAGGTTGTAGCTCACGCCGCTATCGAACCAACCGAGATAGTAGACGCCCATCTTCTCCTGATGGATACGGTTCATCAGGTCGATGCCGCCGTTCTCGCGCGCATAGATCGCGTTGGTGTTGGAGGCCACCATGGCATCCCGCTCGGGCACCGTTCCGGCGTAGAAGCTGGCGGCCGTGTAGGCCATGTCGACCACGCCGTTGCGCACGGCCTCCGGCTGCTGAGCCAGGCCGATCACCTCGGGGCCGCCACGCACGTCGATCTGCACGACACCCTCGCCGCGCTCGTTCACCTTCTCGACGAACTCCAGGAAGCTCTGGGTGTAGATCAGAGAGGGGGGGAAGGCGTGCACCGCGCTCAAACGGTCCAGCGCCATGGCCTGCGACGACGTGAGGATCGCCGCACCGCTCAAAGCCGCAACAAGGTACTTGTTCATTCTCGCCATCCCTATTCCGTTTTCATCGTTTTGGTCTTGCTACCTAGGCTTCACGGGGCAACGCTGGCCGGACCGGACTCACCCAGGGGAAGACGCGCAGGCGCTCCGCCGCGAAGTCGTCAATGGCCGCCCGGTGCCGCTGCGTCATGCCGATGTCGTCCCAGCCGTTGATCAGCTTGGTGCGCCAGACCGGGTTGACGGTAAAGGCGATCTCCCGTTCGCCAGCCCGCAGCCGGCAACGCTCCAGATCGACCTTTAGCGGCGCCGGCTGATCGCCGAGATAATCGAAGAGGCTCTCCAGGTCCGCTTCCTCGACTGTGGCGGGCAGCAGGCCGTTGTTGACCGCGTTGGCGCTGAAGATGTCGCCGAAACTGGACGCCACCACGCAGCGGAAGCCGAAGTCGACCAGCGCATAGACCGCGGCCTCGCGCGACGAACCCGCGCCGAAGTTCCGCCGCGCGACCAGGGTGCGCGCGCCCTCCGCGTCCGGGCGGTTGAGGATGAAATCGGGCCGGGCATTCCCTTCGGCATCGTGCCGCAGGTCGTGCAGGAGAAACTGTCCGTAGCCGGCGCTGCGCGGCTGCTTCATGAAACGCGCCGGGACGATCTGATCGGTGTCCAGGTTCGCCAGGGGCAGCGGACAGGCGAGACCTGAAAGCAGCTTTAAGGGCTCCATACCTTTACACCCGGTCACAGCGCGCAGCCATCACAGCGCACGAACATCGGTCAGCCGGCCGGTCACGGCGGCGGCGGCCACCATGGCCGGCGACATGAGATGCGTCCGGGCACCCGGTCCCTGACGCCCCTTGAAATTGCGGTTCGTCGTCGAGGCGCAGCGTTCGCCACTGGCCACCTGATCACCGTTCATCCCCACGCACATGGAACAGCCCGAGGCGCGCCACTCGAGCCCCGCCGCCAGGAAGACCTGGTGCAGACCCTCCGCCTCGGCCTGGAGTTTCACCAGGCTCGAGCCCGGCGAGACCAGGCCCGGCACGCGAGACCGGCGCCCCTTCAGGACGGCCGCGGCGGCGCGCAGATCCTCGATCCGGGCGTTGGTGCAGGAGCCGATGAAGACCCGGTCGATGGCAATCTCGGTGAGCTTCTGACCCGGCGTCAGCCCCATGTAGTCCAGGCTGTCGCGCGCCTGGCGGGCCTTCTCGCCGTCTTCCATGGCCGCAGGATCCGGCACCTGCCGGTCGATCGGCAAGGCCTCTTCCGGCGAGACGCCCCAGGTCACGGTCGGCGCGATTTCCGCGGCCTCGATCACGACGTCACGGTCGAAGCGCGCGTCCAAGTCGGTCCGGAGAGACGACCAGTAGCGGGCCGCCCGCTCGAACTCTGCGCCTCGGGGACCGAACGGGCGGTCGCGCAGATAAGCCAAAGTCGTCTCGTCGGGTGCAACCAGACCGCAGCGCGCGCCGCCCTCGATGGAAAGGTTGCAGAGCGTCAGACGGGCCTCCATCGACAAGGCCCTAATCGCCTCGCCGGCATATTCGATGGCGTGACCCCGTGCGCCGTCGGCTCCCAGGCGCGCGATCCAGGTAAGCGCGATGTCCTTGGCCGTCACGCCGGGGGCCAGGTCTCCCGTCACGGTCAGGCGCATCTGTTTCGGACGGGTCTGCCACAGCGTCTGGGTGGCCAGGACATGCGCGACCTCCGACGCGCCGATGCCGAAGGCGATAGCGCCGAAGGCGCCGTGGGTCGCGGTGTGACTGTCGCCGCAAACCATGATGAGGCCCGGTTGCGTCAGGCCCTGCTCCGGCCCCACGACGTGAACGATGCCTTGGCGCGGATCGTCGAGCCCGAAGAGTGCAATGCCGTTGCGTTCGACGTTGTCGGTCAACTGCTCGACCATGTTGCGGATCGCCGGATCGCCGATCCGCTCGCCGGTCCGTCTCAGGGTCGGAACGTAGTGATCCGCGACGCCGAAGGTCAGGTCCGGCCGCGCCACCGGCAGACCCCGGTCGCGCAGCTTGTCGAAGGCGTGAAAGGAGCCCTCGTGGACGAAGTGCCGGTCGATCCAGAGAAGACTCTGACCGTCGTCCCCGCGCAGGATCTCGTGAGCGTTCCAAACCTTGTCGAACAGCGTGGAGGGCTGGGTGTCCGGCGTCGTCATGGCACTCACAGATGGAAACGCAGTCGATCTTCTGCAAACTGTATTTCTTTTAATACATTTAGACTTCGGTCGAACAGCCGGTCAAATGTATTTTCGCAGACCAAAACGGCTTGCCGCTCCGTCGCCTCAGCGCCGGCCGGCCTTGGACGTCTTCGGCTCCCCGCCGGCCTCGCCCATCGGCTCCCAGTAGCGGGCCGCCTCGTCGCCCGCACGGTTCAGTTCGATCTGGAAACGGTAGCGGTCCGGACGATAGAGGGCGTCGAGATGTTCCACGCCGCGCCCGTCCTGGTCGTAGACCACGCGGGTCAGGGAAATGAGCGGCGACCCCACGGCAACGCTCAGCGCCTGCGCCACCTCCTGATCCGCCAAGGCCGCCGAGATAGTCTGCGTGGCCTGGCTCACCTTGACGCCGCTGCGCTCCAGCAGGGCGAACAGCGGCGTGTCGGCGAGGTCCGCTTCGTTGTAGTTCAGCGCGATCCGCTCGGGCACATGGGTCACCAGGTAGGAAAAGGGCTTGTCGTTCATCAGTCTGACCCGGATCGAGCGCTGAACCCGTTCGCTCGAGCTCATTCCCAGGCGTTCCCGGACCATTCCGGTCGGCTCGACATAGCTGAACTCCAGCAGCCTGACGTGCGAGGCCTCGCTCATCTGCACCATGTTGGGCAGCAGGTTGGAGACGCTGGCGGTCAGGCGCGCATCCAGGGGCTGTTCCAGCACGAGCGTGCCGATGCCGGGCCGGCGCGCCACCAGACCGGCCTCCCGCAAGGCCTGCAGGGCACGCCGCACCGTCACCCGCGACACCTTGTGCTGTTCGGCCAGCTTGAGTTCGCCCGGCAGCTTTTCGCCCGGTTCCATCCGCCCGCTCATGATCGCATCCTTCAGAAGCAGGAAAATGCGATGCGCCTTCATGCCGCCGACAGCGGCAGGTTCGGCCAGCGTATCCACCCGGTCGTCGGATCGCGTCATGGGGCCGGGAGTCCCGAAGGACGCCTGGCGGGAAGGCTGTTCCCCATCGCATGGGGACTTGACGCCTGTCGGTGACCGGTCATAGTAAATGTATTATTCATCGTACATTTCTATGTATCTCATGTCGGCATGATTTATCAGATCGGCAGGGTGAAACATAGAGGGGGATCGGTGCATGCCCGTCATCCAGGTCAACCTGATTCGAGGCTACTCGAGCGGGGTCAAGCAACGCCTCTGCCGGCGCCTGACCGACGCCACGCGAGGGGTGCTGGACGCCGCGCCCGAGGCGATCACTGTGTTCCTGCATGAGGTCGAAATGGACGGCTACGCACGCGGCGGACGCGCCCGTGCACCCGCCATCGCCAGCGAGGAGACGCCGGAGGAGAGGGTCCGCGCCTTCCTGACGGCCCTGGAGGCGCGCGACCTGGATGCTGCGGAACGCCAGATCAGCGACGACTTCGTCATGGTCTTTCCCGGCAGTCCGGAGATGACCCGCCTGTCCGATCTGATCGCCTGGGCGGGAGATCGCTACCGCTTCGTGCGGAAGACCTTCCAGACCTTCGACACCTGCGACCACGAGGACCACAGCGTGGTGATCTGCCATGGCCATCTGTCCGGCGAGTGGCCGGACGGCACGCCCTTCGAGGCCATCCGCTTCATCGACCGCTTCGAAGTCCGGGACAACCGGCTGGCGCGGCAGGACGTCTGGAACGACCTCGCGCTCGCCAGATCCTGAGCGCCTTTCCCTTTCCTTCAAGGAACCTGTCCGACATGACCGTTCATCCCAGCCAGCTCAAAGACCGGCTTATCGGCCCCTCGATCGAGGTGGCGCCGGGCGTCTACGACGCCTTGGGCGCATCGCTGGCCGAGCAGGCCGGTTTCGAGACCATCTATCTCTCCGGGGCCAGTCTCGCCTACACGCAGCTCGGCCGGCCCGACATCGGTCTGCTCGGCTTGAGCGAAGTCAACGACGCCCTGCTGCACATTCGCGAACGCACGGAGCTCTCCATCATCGTCGATTGCGACACCGGCTTCGGCAATGCGATGAATGCCATGCGCAGCGTGCGCCTGCTCGAGCGGTCCGGCGCCAACGCCATCCAACTGGAGGACCAGACCTACCCGAAACGCTGCGGACACCTGCGCGGAAAGACGCTGGTGCCGGCGGCGGAGATGGTCGGCAAGCTGAAGGCCGCACTCGACGCGCGCGACAGCGAGCGCACGCTCATCATCGGCCGCACCGATGCGGTGGCGGTGGAAGGGACCGACGGCGCCCTGGACCGCGCCGAGGCCTACCGCGAGGCAGGCGTCGACATCCTGTTCATCGAGGGCATCCGAAGCGACGGGGACGTCGAAAAGATCATGTCCCGCTTTCATGGCCGGGTGCCGATCATGGCGAACATGGTGGAAGGCGGCGATACCCCCCTGAAGACCGCGGAGGCGCTGGAGGGCCTGGGCTTCTCGCTGGTGATCTTCCCCGGCGCCCTGGTGCGCGCCGTCACGCACATGGCAACCCGCTTCTTCGCCACGCTGCGCCGGGACGGGAGCACCGATGCCTTCCGCGACCGGATGCTCGATTTCACGCAACTCAACAAGTATCTCGGAACCCAGGCAATGCTGGAACTGGGCGAGAAGTACGAGAACCGCTGACCCCGCAGGAGAGACCGGATGATCACCACCGACAAAACCGCCAAGGATCTCTTTCACGAGGTCATCGCCAACCCTCAGCGGGTCCCCTTCGGCTTCGGCGAGAAGGCCGTGTTGATCAACGTCGATCCGCAGAAGGCCTATACCCGGACCGACCTCTTCAAGACGGCTTACGAGACGGATCCCAGGCAGCTCGAGCATGTCAACGGGCTGGCCAAGTCGTTCCGGCAACTCGGCTGGCCGGTGGTCTGGACCCATGTCGCCTTCCTGGACTCGGCCGAGGATGCCGGCATCTGGGGCACGCGCAGCGATACGCCGGACTCGCTGCAGAACATCAAGTACGGCTCGGAGCGGGCCGAGTTCGACGAGCGGGTCGAGATCGATCGCAGCCGCGACGTCGTCTACACCAAGCGCATGCCCTCGGCCTTCTTCGAGACGCCCCTGCAGTCGCTTCTGGTCTGGCACCGGGTGGACACCGTGATCATCACCGGCGGCTCGACCTCGGGCTGCGTGCGCGCCACGGCGGTCGAAAGCCTGTCGCGCGGCTACCGCACCATCGTCCCTCTGGAGTGCGTGGCCGACAAGCACGAGAGCTACCACTACGCCAATCTGACCGACATGCACCTCAAGTACGCCGACGTCCTGCCGGTCTCCGACGTCCGGAGCTGGCTCGAGACGCGGATCGCCCAAGCCGGATGAGGCTGCTTGCGGCCGGCCCCATGACCCCGCGCGGGAGAGACTCCTCGTGAAAGAGACGCTGGATGCCTACGACTACTGGCCCTACGAGAAGCGGCCGAAGATCGAATGGCCGGGCGGCGCCCGTGTCGCTTTCTGGGTGGCGCCGAACATCGAGTATTACGAGATCGACCCGCCGGCGAACCCTCACCGCAAGGCCTGGCCCACCCCGCATCCCTCGGTTCCCGGCTACGGCATCCGGGACTACGGCAACCGCGTCGGTCACAAACGCCAGATGGCGCTGCTCGACAAGTACGGCATTCGGGGATCGGTCTCCCTGTCGGTGGCGCTCTGCGAGCATCACCCGGAGATCATCGAGCAGTGCCGCGAGCGCGACTGGGAGTTCTTCAGCCACGGCATCTACAACACCCGCTACACCTACGGCCTGAGCGAAGCTCAGGAACGGGAGTTGATCCGCGACGGGATCGAGAGCATCCATCGCCACACCGGCCAGACCTGCGCCGGCTATCTGGCGCCGGCGCTGTCCCATTCGGAGCACACGCTGGACCTCTTCGCCGAGGTCGGTCAGGAGCTGTTCGGCGAGGACGCGGGGATCTACACCTGCGACCTGTTCCACGACGACCAGCCCACACCGATCCGTCTGCGGTCGGGCCTGCGTTTCCTCTCGGTTCCCTACTCGCTGGAGATGAACGACACCATCGTCTTCGCGGTCAACAAGGTGGAGCCGCGCCACTACCTGACGATGCTGAAGCGCCACTTCGACCGCCTCTATGCCGAGGGGGCGGAGAGCGGCACGGTCATGTGCATTCCCACCCACAGCTATCAGGTGAGCTGCCCGCATCGCATCAAGGCCTTCGAGGAGGCGCTGGAATACATCACCGGCCACAGCGACGTCTGGGTCACCACGGGACGGGAGATCGCCCGTCACTATCTGGACACCCACTTCGATACGGCGCTGCAGGACATCGCCGCCAGGACGGGAGGATAGGAGCATGGCCCTCGACGACGGCTACCTGCGCTATCCCAAGCGCCGCCACGGCTACGACCATGAACGCTACGACTGGTCGATGCTGGCCGACCGCCCCCCGATCCGCTGGCCCGGCGACAAGCCGCTGGCGGTCTGGATCAATCTTTCGCTCCAGTTCTATCCGCTGAACCAGCGCGGCGTGCCCTTCAAAGTGCCGGGCGGCATGACCATGCCCTACCCGGATCTGCGCCACTTCACCTTGCGCGACTACGGCAACCGGGTCGGGGTCTACCGTGTCTTGAAGGCTTTCGACCGCTCCGGCATCCGTCCCACCTTCGCCATCAATACCCAGCTGGCGCAGCAGACGCCCTACCTGCTCGCGCGCCTGCTGGAGCGGGACGGCGAGATCCTCTGCCACGGCTGGAACATGGACCATCTGCATTACGGCGGTCAGGACCGCGCGGACGAGGCGGAGATCGTCCGGCGCGCGCTGGAGACGCTGCGCGAGCTGACCGGCCAGCCGATCCGCGGCTGGCTCAGCCCGGCCCGCAGCCAGAGCTGGAACACCCTCGACCTGCTGGCGGAGAACGGCGTCGCCTACTGCGCCGACTGGGTCAACGACGACCTGCCCTATCCGGTCTCGACCGAGACGGGGCGCTTGACCGCCATGCCCCTGTCCAGCGAGATCGAAGACCAGGTCGTTCTGTCCCAGAACCTGCACTCGGAGCTTTCCTGGGTCGCTCAGGTGAAGGACGCTTTCGACTATCTGCTGGCGGAAGCCGAGCGCGAGGGAGGCCGGCTCTTCGCCCTCAGCCTGCATCCCTGGCTGATCGGACAGCCGCATCGCATCGCCTGTCTGGAGGAGGTGCTGGATCACATCGGCGCGTCGGACCGCATCTGGCAGGCGCCGGCCGGCGAGATCCTGGACGCCTTCCTGGCGCAGACCGAAAAGGACGGCTGATGCCGGTCACGCGTCGAGTGCCGGGTGAGACAATCGAGATGCAGGTGCCCCTGCTGATCGTGGGCGGCGGCGCTTGCGGGCTGGTGGCGGGTCTGGCCGCCGCCGGGACCGGCGTCCCCGCCGTCATCCTCGAACGCGACAGCGTGGCGCGCGGCAGCACCTTCATGTCCTCGGGCTTCGTTCCGGCGGCGGGTTCGCGGTTTCAAGCGGAAAAGGGAGTCCGCGACAGCGCCGCGACCATGGCCGCCGACATTCAACGCAAGAACGGACAGGAAGCCGATCCCGCCGTCGTGGCCACCCTGGCCGAGCAATCGGGCCGAGTGATCGACTGGCTGGCCGAGACGCACCGCATCCCCTTCTCGCTGGTCGAGGGATTTCTCTACCCCGGCCACAGCCACCTGCGGATGCACGCGACGCCGCGCCGCACCGGCGAGGAGCTGATGAGCTGCCTGCTCAATGCCGCCGGAACGGCCGGCATCGACCTGCTGACCGACGCACGGGTCGTGGAACTGCAGGCAGACGACGAAAACCGAATCCACGGCGTCAGCTTCGAACGGCCGGACGGCAGCCGCGAAAGCGTCGGCTGCGAGGCCCTGATCCTCGCCTGTTCGGGTTACGGGGCCGATAGCGAGCTGGTGGCGCGCCATCTGCCAAGTCTGCGCGATGCGCTCTACTACGGGCACGAGGGCAACCGGGGCGATGCCCTGCGGTGGGGCGAGGCCCTGGGCGCGAGCCTGCGCGACCTGGGCGCCTGCCAGGGCCACGGCTCCCTGGCCACGCCGCAGCAGACGCTGATCTCCTGGGCGCTGATGATGCGCGGCGGAGTACAGGTCAACGCCGCCGGCCGGCGCTTCTCGAACGAACACGGCGGCTACTCCGAGCAGGCCGCCAAGGTGCTGGCGCAGCCCGGTGGAACCGTCTGGAACCTCTTCGACGACCGCATCCACGAAACGGCACTGGAGTTCGAGGACTACCGCAACGCCCGGGAGGCCGGAGCGGTCCGCGTCTTCGAGGATCTGGCCGAGATGGCCGAGGGCCTGAGTTTGCCCCTGGACGCGCTCGAAGGAACCTTCGCCGAAATGCGCGCGTTGGCCGCAGGCGGCGAGCCCGACGCCTTCGGCCGCACCTTTGCGCCCGAAACGCTGCTCGCCGCGCCCTACCGGGCGGTCCGCGTCACCGGCGCCCTGTTCCACACCCAGGGCGGGCTGGAGATCGATACGCGCGGGCGGGTGCTCGACAGGGCGGGACAGCCCTTTCCGAATCTCTTCGCCGCCGGAGGCGCCGCGCGCGGCGTCTCGGGCTCCGGCGACAGCGGCTACCTGTCAGGCAACGGGCTGCTCAGCGCCGTCGTCATGGGCGCCATCGCCGGACGGGCCGCAGCGTCTCGCTGTAGCCGGACATCCGCGAAAGCCGAATAGCTCCGCCACAACCCTCTGTGAACGGGTGGGACGAGCGGGCCGGCGTTCGAATGACTGCCGAGTTGAGAGGGCGGGACGTCAGTCCGGTCTCACGGTCTTGCGCTCCCGCTGGTCGCGCCAGCGGTAGTAGCTGGCGAGCGCCTGCACGGCCAGGCCATGGAAGGCGTGGAAGGCAATCGGCGTGAGCGCGGTCACCGGGACCGGTTGGGCGCGCGGCTCCTCGCCCGCGGCCAGACGCGCCAGGATCGAGCCAGTTGCCGTCGCCATGGCGACACCACGGCCATTGAAACCGACCCCGGCGTAGAGGCCGGGCTCCGGCGCATGAACGTGCGGCAGATGGTCGGCCGTCATAGCCACGCGGCCGCCCCAGTGATACTCAAACGCAAGCTCGCCGATCTGGGGGTAGAGCTGCTTCAGCGACCGCTGCAAGATCCGCGTATCCTCCGCGCCAAGCGCGTCCTTGGCGAAGCCGCGCCCGCCCATGACCAAACGATCCTGGCGGTCCTTGCGGAAGTACCAGAGCAGCCGCCGGGTGTCGGAGGCCGGATGTCCTTCGGGCAGGATCGTGGCCGCGAGGTTCGGCGAAAGCGGCCGGGTCGCGACCTGGAAAGAGTAGACCGGCACGAGGCTGCGCCGCAGTCCCGGCAGCAGGTCGTCGCTATAGCCGTTGGTGGCGACCACGACGCTGTCGGCAGTGATCCGCGCTGCCGGCGTCGTCACCTCCCACCGACCGTCGCGCCGGGTCAGCGACAGGGCCCTCGTGTCTCCGAAGATCCTGGCGCCCAGCTTCATCGCGGCGCGCGCGAGACCACGAGACAACGAGAGCGGCTGCACCGACCCGCCGCGCCGGTCCAGCATCGCACCGACATAGTGATCGCTGCCGATCAGCCGGGCCGTCTCGGCCCGGTCCATCTCGACGATATCTTCCGTGAAGGGACGCCACTGCTCCCGGCGGCGACGCAGCGTCTCCAGTCCCTCGGGCGCGTGGGCCGGCTGAATCCAGCCGCCGGTGAAGAGGTCGCAGTCGATCCCGTGGCGCGCAACCAGATCGAACAGCAGGGACGGCGCATCTCCGGAGAAGCGCGCCAGGCGCGCGCCGGCGGTCTCGCCGAAGCGGGCCGCCAAAAAGGCGGGATCGTGCTTCAACCCCGGAATCACCTGCCCGCCGTTGCGCCCCGAGGCACCCCAGCCGGGCCGTTGTGCGTCCAGGACCAAGCAGTCGAGTCCGGCCTCCGAGAGATGAAGGGCCGTGGACAGCCCCGCAAAGCCGGCGCCGACGATACAGACCCGCGTGCTCGCATCCTCGGTCAGCGGCGGACAGGGCTGCAGCGGGGCGGCCGTCGCGTCCCAAAGCGTATTCGGAAAAGGCGTCATGTGGCGGCTCCTGCGCTGTCTCTCAACCCACTGCCTCAGCCGCCGATGGCATAGGACGGCCGCCGCGGATCGGCACCGCCGAAAACCAACCCCTGACCGCGATCGCTTTCCACTGCGCAGACGCCTCCGGCCCGCCAGTCGAAGTCGGGCCAACGGTCGATGCGGTGTCCCTTGGCACGCAGCGCCTCCGCCACGGACTCGTCGATCCGCCCCTCGAGCTTCACCAGACCGGCGTGGTGCGTGAAGGGTGCAAAGGACGACGGGAAATTGAAGGTGGCGAAACGCGGCGCATCGATGGACGCTTGCAGATCCATCCCGAAATGACGCCGGTTGAGCAGTACTTGCAGCATGGCCTGGGTCTGCACGTCGCCACCGGGCGAACCGAAGGGCATGACATCGGCATCCGCGGCGCCCGCGACCAGCATTGCCGGGTTCGGCGTCAGGCGCGGGCGCTTGCCTGCCCGCACGCCGGCGGGATGGGCCGGATCGGGACGCGACTGGCTGCCACGGCCCGAAGGGACCAGCCCGAGCCCGGGCACGACCGGAACGGTCCAGGAGCCGTCGCTCGGCGTGGCCGAGAAGGCGTTGCCGGCGGCGTCGACCACGGCAACGTAGGAGGTATCCGGCTCCGGCCTGGGACTGTCGCCGGACAGCGGCGCCGCCGCGACGCGGCCATCCAGCGGCAGGATCGGAGCGGGCATGCCCGCGCGCGCGCACTGCGGGTCGATTTCGCGCAGACGGGCGCGGGCATGGGCCTCCGACAGCAGACGCTCCAGGGGAACCTCGCCGAAGCGAGGGTCGGTGAAGTGATACTCGCGGTCGGCAAAAGCGTTATTGAGAATCTCCGTCAGCAGGTGGATATAGGCCGCGTCGTTGTGGCCCAGTCCCTCCAAACCCGCCGCCTCGATCTGATTCAGCGCGAGGGCGAGCGCGGGACCCTGGCACCAGGGTCCGCAGGTGAAGACGGTCGTGCCGCGCCAGGCGGTCGCCAGCGCCGGTTCGACCCGGCAGCGAAACTCGGCCATGTCGGACAGCGCGAGAAAGCCGCCCTCCGCCTGGACGAAACGCACGATCTTGCGCGCCACGTCGCCGGTATAGAAGGCCGCCCGCGCCGCCGCCAAGCCGGTCAGGCGATCGCCCTCCGCGGCTGCTTCCTCGTCGCAGAGGAACTGCAGAGTGCAGGCGAGATCGGTCTGAAGGAAACGCTCGCCCACCTTCGGCACGCGGCCACCGGGCAGATAGATCGCCGCGTTGGAGTCCCACCGGCTGTAGCCTTCCACCTGCTCGGTAATCGTATCGACCAGCAGCGGATGCGCCGGAATACCCTCCCGCGCATAGCGAATCGCCGCGGCGGCGACATCGGCGAAACGCAGGGTCCCGAACCGCTCCAGCGCGGTGACCCAGGCATCGATCGCAGCCGGCACCACGATCCGCTCGACCCCGAGCGGAATCTCGCCGCCGTGACGCTCGAGGAAATGCCGTTCCGGAAGGCCGGCGGGCCAGACTCCGAGACCGTCGATGGTGATCGGCGTGGGGCTATCCGCCATGCGGACCATGATCGGGGCGACACCGCCGATGTTGACCAGGTCGCTCTGCACCACACCGAGGGCGAGACCGGCGGCGCAGCCGGCATCGACCGCATTGCCGCCGCCCTCCAGCACGTCGTGAGCGGCACTCGCCGCCAGGTAATGGCCGGCCGATACGACATGGCGCGTCGCGCCGACGCAGGGGCGGGTCAAGGTCATTCGGAGCGATCTCCATGAAGCTGCGCCATTGGATCGAGATCGCGCCGGCGGTTGGCGAAGAAAACCTGGCGGGCGACCACCGCCGCCACGAGCGCGAGGCCGAGAAGGTCGGTGATAAGGCCCGGCAGCAGCAGGGTAAAGGCGGCCGGCAGCAGCAGAAGCCGCTCGATCCGGCTGAGCGGCGCCAGAAGGTAGCCCTCGATCGCGCTGTTCAGCGCCATGAGCGCGACGAAGGCGAGCGCGACGAACAGAAGCTGCTCGCCGAGGCCGACCCCGATGCCGAGGATCCCGGGCTGCACGACGAAGAGGAACGGCAGCAGGAAGCCGGGCAGCGCGAGACGCAGGGCGGTAAAGGAGGTTTTCCAGAAGCTGGCGCCGGCGAGGTTGGAGGCAACCAGCGCCCCCACGGCGACCGGCGGCGTCAGCGCGGACATGTTCGCGTAGTAGAAGACGAAAAGATGCGCCGCCAGCAAGGGCACGCCGACCTGCACCATGGCCGGAGCACCGAGCAGCGCGACCAAGATGTAGGCGGCGGAAGTCGGCAGGCCGATACCGAAGGCCAGACAGGACAGGGCCGCCAGCGGCAGCAGTAGCCAGAGCTGGCCGTTCGAGATCTCGAGCATGGCGTAGCTGAGTTTCTGCGCGAAACCGGTGACCACCACGAATTCGATCATGATCGAGATGACCGCGATGATGACAGCCACCATCGCACCGCTGCGCGCGCCGGCGATCAGGCCATGCAGCACCACCAGCGCCGCCTCCGCGAAGGCGGCGGGCCGCAGCCGGCCGACCGCCAGCCGTTTGACGATCTCCAATCCAAGGATGGTGAAATTGGCGTAGAGCGCGGCGATCCCCGCCGGCATACCGCCGACCAGCAGGTAGACGAGAACAGCGACGGCGAAAATGAGATGGAGATGCAGCAGCGTCGCACGCGCCAGGCTCATCTCCATCATTGGTACATCGGAGATGTCCTGCTTGACACGTCGCGCATCGATGTCCAGGCGCACCGCGCGCAGATGCACGCCCCACATCAGGAAGGCGTAGAACAGCAACGCGGGAAACACGGTCGCGACCATGACCTCCGCGTAGGGAATGCCGGTGATGCCGACGATCAGAAAGGCGGTCAGGCCGAGCTTGGGCGGCGTCACCTGACCGCCGGCCGAGGCGGTCGCCTCCACCGCACCGGCGAAGTGCGGCGCGAACCCGGTCCTCTTCATCAGCGGGATCGTGAAGGCGCCGGTCGAGGCGACGTTCGCCATGATCGATCCGGAAATGCTGCCGAAAAACCCGGAGGAGGCAATGGCCGCCTGGGCCGGCCCGGCCCGCATGCCACCGACCAGCCCGAAGGCCGCGCGCATGATGTAGTCCAGACCGCCGGTTGCCTTCAGCAGGCCGGCCAGCAGCATGAACAGAAAAATCGTCGACGCCGAGATACCCGTCAGGTTGCCGAGAAGCCCCCGGAAGTAGGGAATCGAGGTGATGCCCACCATCCGGTCCCAGCCGATGCCGCCATGGTTCGCGAAGCCCGGAACGAGATACCCGAAGTAGGCGTAGATCAGCGAGAGAACGGCGATGACGGGGATCGAGGCGCCCCAGTCGCGCCAGACGGCATAGAGAGCGATGACCAGCAGCAGCCCCGCGATCCAGACGTCCGGCCGGCTCGGCAGAAACGAACGCTGGGTGACGAGCGCCTCATACTCCAGGTGGATGTAGCCGAGCGGCACCAGGGTGAGCAGGGCGAGGCCGAGAAGAAAGGCCTGCGCCAGACGTTCGCGGCGCGCGCCGGCGGCCGTCGCCGCCGCCAGGAAGGTCAGGATCAGCGACAGACCGAGATGCAGATTCTTGAACTGGCCCGAGGGCAAGGCGAAGACATAGGCCTGCCAGAGATGCAGGAGCGCCATGGCGACCGCCACGGCGTAGTAGACCAGCGCCGTCGCCTTGGCCGGACCGTGGCCACGGTCCACCTTCGCCACCAAAGCGTCGGCAAATCCCCCTTGCATACCCTGATCTACTTTCCTCTGGATCTGCTGCCCGCCGACGCCGAGCCTCAGGCCTCGGTCAGGTCGCTACGCCAGACACCCTGTTCCTTGAAGTACTGGGCGGCCCCGGCGTTGACCGGTACGCCGGCGACCAGGTAGCGCGTCGCCGACTCCAGGGTTACGCTGCGCAACACGTCAGCGATCTGGTAAAGCTGCTCGGTGTTTTCGAAGACCGCGCGAGCGATCGCATAGCCGGTCTCGTGATCGACGCCGGCGTGGGCGGCCAGAATCCCGGATGAGCCGGTGCCGACGCAGGGTTCGCTGATCGCCGGCCAGGTCTCCGGCGTGACGTCGAAACGCATGATGCCGGGATTTTCCGCCTGGGCCTTCTCGATCACCGCGTCGGGGAAGGAGACGGCGCGGATCTCGGTATTGGTGGTCAGTTCCCGAACGATCGGCGCCGGACGCAGGTTGGTCAGGATCGCGGGGATGCAGTCGACCCGCCCGGCGGAGAACTGATCGTAGACCTCGCGCCAGGACCCGTAGGTGAAGCGTACGCTATCGGCCAGTCCGGCGGCGCCGAACATGAGCCGCCAGGATTGCGCCGTGGTTCCACCCGAGGTCCCCGGCGCGACACGCTTGTCCGCCAGATCCTCGAATCGCTCGATGTCGCTGTCGGCCTTGACGATCGGCGGCAGTGCGAACGTCGTGTAGCAGAAGAGCTGCCGCACCTCGATCGGCGCCGGATAGGGTGCGGAGCCCCGCGAGGCCGGCACCAGATCGACCGAGGTCGACTGACCGAAATCGAGCAGGGACTGGCCGATCAGAGCAATATTCTCCGCACCGCCAGAGGTCGATTGGGATGACGTCTGCAGATCGGTATGGCGGTTCACGATCGTGCTGAGAGCCTCGATGATCACATAGCCGGTCGATCCAAGGCTGGCGGACCCGAAAACGTATTGGTCGCCGCGCACCTGGGCGCGGGCGAAAGAGCCGGGAAGAAGTGCGAGCCCGCCCAGCGCTGCCCCAAACCGCAAGGCCGTTCGGCGGGTGACCCCTTGGCGACGGACCGTGTCATGCTTCGTCATCTTCCCCTCCCCGTTCAGTGTGATGAACACTCGACATACCGTACCGATAGCTCAGAGTATCGGCAGCAAACCTCGTCGCCCGACCTTTCAGTCTGAGGTTGCGACTGCTATTTACCCTGTCGGCGCCAGATGTCAGAGTAATTATGTTCAATATTCTGAAATAGCGTTCACCGAGGAGTCAACCGATGACTGACCGGCGATGACTGACCAACCCCTGCGCAGCCGGGAGAACCAAGGCGCCGCCGCAGACAGCGGTGCAGGCGCCGCACCGGCCCCCGAAGACCGAAACGAACCGAGCGGCGCCGACGTTCACGATGCCAGGATCGGTGCGATCCTGCGCGCCTGGCGCGGTACCAGGGGCTTGTCCTTGAGACAGGCCGCCGCACGCGCCGGCGTGGCGATCGGAACGGTCAGCCAGATCGAACGCGGGCTGACCTCCCCGTCTCTGCGGGTTCTGCGCGAGCTCTGTGCGGCCATCGACCTGCCGATGGAGCGCCTGTTCGAACGGCCGGGGGCGACTCCCGACGAAATCGTGGTTCGTCGCAGCGAGCGCCGCGTCCTGGTCTTGGGCGAAAAACGGATGCGCAAGGAACTGCTGACCCAGAAGGCGGGCAGCGGCCTGCAGGGCATGATCGTGGTGATCGAACCGGGCGGCGGATCGGGCGACGACCCCTACACGCACGACGGCGAGGAGATCGGGCACGTCCTCAAGGGCACTCTGGAGATCACGATCGGAACAACCACCTATCGTCTCAGCCCGGGCGACACCTTCTGCTTCGAGAGCCCACGGCCGCACAAGTTCCGCAATGCCGGCCAAGACGAGGCGGAGATTCTCTGGGTGGTCAGCCAGCCGTTCTACTGACCGCACGGCCTCTGGCGGATCGAGACCTCGAAGCGCGCGGCACCGCACCACTTCAAGCCGCAACCGCCCGACGGGATCCTCCCTGCGTTGCAGGCGAAGAAGGGCCGAAGAGCACAGGCTCGATCCCGCATCCTCGAACGGGGCGCCCGGCGCCTCGACCTGGCAGCTTGTCCAGCCCTCCGCGAGGTTCTATTGAGAGGAACCGCCTGGAGGTCCGTCGCGCGAGCGCGATGAGCGCCCGGGGCGATTAACGGGGGGTCTGTTTTCAGCAGGTCTGTTTCGACAGGCCTGTTTCAACCTGGCCAGCCGGCGGACCGGCCGGCAACGAGTAAGACGGCATGCTGAGCGTCCTGCGGATCTTCTTCCTCGCCAAGGGCACCAACTCCTGGACGGTGCTGGCCGGGCTGGTGCTGGCCGGCCTCGCCGAAGGCATCGGCGTCGCCAACCTCCTGCCGCTGATCACCATCATGATCGGCGCCGATCCCGACGCCTCGCCCTTCTCGCGCATGCTGATCGAGCTCATCGAGTCGGTGGGGCTGTCGCCGGAGCCCCATGTCCTGGTGCTGCTGATCGTGGCGAGCATCACGGCGAAGGCGATCTTCACGCTGATCGCCATGCGCCACGTCGGCTACGCGGTGGCCGAGGTCGCGACGGGTCTGCGCGCGACGCTGGTCGGCAACCTCCTGCGCGGCCGCTGGAGCTACTTCGTGACGCAGCCGGTCGGCCGCATCGCCAACGCCATGAGCACCGAAGCGACGCGGGCCGGCCGTGCCTATCAGATCGCCGCCGAGTTCATCGCCGATACGATCCAGGTTCTGGTCTATCTCGTCATCGCCCTGCTGGTGTCTTGGCAGCTCACGCTGCTCGCCCTGCTCGGCGGTGCCGTCGTGGTCGGCCTGCTCGGCTTCCTGGTGCGCGCGGCGCGCAAGGCCGGCCTGAAGCAGACCAACCGGACGCGCTACATGGTCACCTACCTGACCGACGTCCTGAACAACATGAAGACCCTGAAGGCGATGGCCCGGCAGGCGGCCTTCGCCGCCTATCTCGAAAAACAGATCGCCGGCCTGCGCAAGGCGCTGCGGCGGCAGGTCACCAGTATCGAAGCGCTGAAGAGCTTTCAGGAAATCCTGACGACGGCGGTGATGGGCGTCGGGCTGATCTTCGCCATCGAAGTCTCGGCCATTCCCCCCAGCGAACTGATCGTGATGTACGTTGTCATCCTGAAGCTGGTGAAGAACGTGATGCGGATGCAGCGGCAGTATCAGAAGGCCGTACTGGGGGAGAGCCCCTATCACGCGGTCGAGGCGCTGATCGCCGAAAGCGAGGCCGCCGCCGAGCAGGCCCACGGCGGCGCGACGCCCAGCTTCGAGCGGGGCTGCCGGCTGGCCGGCGTCAGCAAGGCCTTCGGGTCGCATCAGGTGTTCCGGAACATCGATCTGGAAATTCCGCGCGGCGAGATCACCGTCCTGATCGGGACCTCCGGCACCGGCAAGACGACCCTCGCCGACCTGATCATCGGCCTGCAGGATCCCGACGCCGGCCAGATCCTGATCGACGAAACCGCGCTGTCCGATCTCGACCTGCAGCGCTGGCGGCGCATGATCGGATATGTATCGCAGGACCTGGTGCTGTTTCACGACAGCGTTCAGATGAACATCACGCTGGGCGACCCCGAAATCTCAGAGGACGACGTGTGGAAGGCGCTTCAACTGGCCGGGGCCGCCGACTTCGTCGCCGCCCTGCCCGACGGCCTGCAGACCACCGTCGGCGAGAGGGGCGGCAAGTTGTCCGGCGGTCAGCGTCAGCGACTCACGCTCGCACGCGCCCTCGCCGGCCAGCCAAGGCTGCTGGTGCTCGACGAGGTCACCAGCGCCCTGGATTCCCGGTCGGAGGAGGAGCTTTGCGCCACCCTCGACGGCCTGACGCCGGACTTGACGATCCTCGCCATTACCCATCGTCCGCAGCTTCTGAAGATCGCCGATCACGTCTACCAGCTTCACGACGGACAGGTCGCCAGGATGCCGCCACCCTCGGAACAGGGACCGGACTCGCAACTGGAGTCGGCCTCGGCGGGCGGGAGCGCTGCCAGCGTCGGGACGCAATCGTCCTCATGACCGCCCGGCCGCTCGGCATGGCGCGGCTCCGGACGGCCTGACGCGCCGCCATGGCTCCCGCCACGCACGAGACCCTGCAGAACAGCTCAGAGCCCGCCGCCGAGAATGCGGCGAGAAAGGCGGCGCCGCGGATCTGGCTTCTGATCGGCGACAAGCTGGGCGACAATGCCCAGGTCGAGATCATCGCGGAGGCGCTCGGCCTGCCCTTCGAACGCAAGCTGCTGTCTCTGCAAACACCCTACGTCCTGGGCAAACCCCGCTTCGAGCCGTCCCTGCATCACCTGGACTCCGCGCGCTCGGCGAGCTTGGTTCCGCCCTGGCCCGATCTGATCCTCACCGCCGGCCGCCGCCCGGCCATGGCCGCCCTCTGGGTCCATCAGCAGTCCGGCGGCCGCAGCAAGCTTGTCCTGATCGGCCGTCCGAAGCGATGGCTGGAGCGCTTCGACCTGGTCATCTCGACGGTGCAGCAACGTCTTCCCGAGCAGCCCAACGTGCTGCGCCTGGGACTCCCGCTGATGCGACTCGATGCCACCGCAATCGCTGCGGCGGCCGCCGACTTCGCACCGCAGCTCGCGGAGATGCCGCGCCCCCTGACCGCGCTTCTGGTCGGCGGCGCGACGGAGCCCTTCGCGTTCCATGCCGCCCAGGCCCGTCAGATCGTCGCCACGGCGCAGACCATGGCGGCACGGCA
Source organism: Algihabitans albus (assembly GCF_003572205.1). NCBI lineage: Bacteria > Pseudomonadati > Pseudomonadota > Alphaproteobacteria > Rhodospirillales > Rhodovibrionaceae > Algihabitans > Algihabitans albus. Next base: position 352,782 of record NZ_QXNY01000006.1, on the reverse strand, counting down.
AGGCGGCAGCCTCTACGTCTCGACCAGCCGGCGGACGCCGCGCGAGGTTTCGGAGGCGTTGGCGGCGGCCCTGCCGCCGGGCGCCAGGCTGTATCGCTGGCAGGCGGAGGACGAGACCAACCCCTACCTGGGCCTGCTGGGCCTGGCCGACCAGTTCGTCGTCACCGGCGACAGCACCTCCATGCTGGTCGAGATCGCCCGCCTGGGACGACCGCTCGCCATCGCGGAACTGCCGCTGCGGCCGTCGCCCTGGACCCGGCTGCAACAGGCCCTGGCACGCCAGCTTCACCCACCCAGTTTCGGAGATCCAAACGCTGGTCGCCTGCAGAGCCTCGGGAACGCCCTTTACCGGCTCGGCCTCGTCGGCTATTCCCGTGATCTGACCGCCGTGCACCGCTTGCTGATCGAGCGCGGCCTTGCAGTTCGGCTCGGTGAGCCCTTTCCGGCCGCCGGCCGCCCGGCCGACGACGAGTTGCCGCAGGTGGTCGAACGACTCCAGACACTTCTGTCCCCCCAAGCGAGAAGCTAAAGAGGCCATGTCCGAAACATACAGCCGACAGTCGCCCAGTCCGCGCTTCCAGGAACTCCTGGCCCTTTACAAGCGCATGCACACCGAAGGCGATACGGTGCACGGCATCCCGCCGGAGCGCACCTTCACCGGCAAGAGCCTGCCGCCGCACGCCATGGCGATCAAAAAGATGATCGATGCCAGCGGTGCACGCACGCTGCTCGACTACGGCTCCGGCAAGGGGCAGCAGTACACGTGGCAGGATATCGAGCTGCCGGACGGCCAGCAGGTGAAGGACCTGAACACCTACTGGGGTCTGGAGCAGATCACCAAGTACGACCCAGGCTACGAAGAGTTCTGGACCCTGCCGAGCGGCCAGTTCGACGGCGTGATCTGCACCGACGTGATGGAACACTGCCCGGAATCGGATGTCCGCTGGATCGTCGAGGAACTCTTCGGCTTCGCCCGACTCTTCCTCTACGTCGGCGTCGCCTGCTATCCCGCCAAGAAGCTGCTGCCGAACGGCGAGAACGCGCATTGCACGGTCCGTCCGCCGGAATGGTGGGCCGAACTGGTCCGCGAGATCGCGGCCCGTCATCCGAACGTCCACTATCGCTTCGTGCTCGGCGTCAAGGGCGACAGCAAGCGCTACCTCGGTTTGTTCGGCAAGCCCAAGCGCCACTGGGAAATTCTGGATGGCAGCGGCGCGAACGGCAGCGGCGGCCAATTGGTGGTTTCGGACGAGCCGTAAGCCCGGGTCTGCAACGCCCGTCAGGCGACCCGGTTGGGCTCGGGGGTTGATCGAGGATGCGGCCTGGGATCCGGCAGTGGTGACCCCAGGTCGTGACCGGCCTCGGCCATCAGACGTCGGATCCGCTCCACCACGATCGGCAGATCGTCCGGCGGGCTCGCGCTCGGTGGGGCGATCGGAGCGCCGAAGTAGCTCGCCCAGCCGCCGCGCACCAGCCCGCGGTGGAAGTGTTCGAAGTCGCGCTGGTAGCCGATCCCCAGTTTGTGGGCGCTATCGCTGAGAACGCCGCGAAGGCCCGAGACGATGCGGTCTTCCGCGAGATGGGAGCCGTGCAGGTAGCTGCGCACGGCGCTCTTGACCCGCTTACGCAGCGACCAGCGCTTGGGCATGTCGTAGATGGCCAGCGGCCTGCCCAAGCGGATGACCTCGGTCAGCATCGAGGCGCTGTCGCCGGTGACCACGAACTGATCGGCCAAGGCCAGGAAGGCGAAGTAGGGATTGGTCTCGGGATCGCTATCCCAGCGGTAGACGAAGTCCTGCGGCCGCGCCTCCGCGACCATGGCCGCGATGGCGGCCTCGGGCGTACGGCGGCTGGTCGTGACCAGAAGCGATCCGTTTTGCCCGTCGGCATAGGCCTGCAGCCGCCGCATCATCTCGCCGGCCGCGGCCGGGTCGAAACTGAAGGGCCAGGCCGGCCCGCCCACCATGGCGGCGACCCAGGGTTTCGGCCGGCCGGCGAAGCGGGACTGCCAGCTCAGTCCCGCCGCCTCCAGCCGCTCCGGATCGTCACGGCGTTGCAGAGCGAGCCTCAAGTTCAGGACGTTGCGGCGCGGCGGCACGCGCAATTGCGGCGGAGCGATCACCAGGTCGAAGGCATCGAGTTCCAGCGGCCGATTGAACTGTACCAGCCGGGTGCGTCCACCCGACTGCTGCTTGATCCAGGTGACGACCGGCACCTGGAGCCGCCCGGCAGAGATCACCAGGTCGGGCCAGGGCGGCGCCAGAGCCGCCGAGTCCTCGACCGCTACGTTCCGCAGCGTCGGTCCCCGGAGCCGGTCGTACCAGCGCCATTCGCTGTCGCCGAACACCATCTTGCGGACCTCGAAGGGCCATCCGAGTGCGTTGGCGACCAGCAGACTCTGGCTGTCGTCGCCGATCTTATCGCTGATCAGCACCCAGACGCGCGGCGCCGAGATCGACTCTATGGGACGAGATACCGGTTGGGACATGGAACCAAAGCTTGTGACAGGCTCGGAAGAGAACGGGCGTCCCCCGCTTCTCTCCGATCAGTCCTCCCGCTCGATGTTGATGGTCAAGGTGCGCCGAAGCGCTTTGCTGCCCTGGCCCGCCATCGGCCGGACCGAATGCCAGGAATTGTGCGTCTTGACGAAGATAATCCCCTGATTGGGCTGAAAATCGAAGGTCTGGAGAATGTCCATGTCCTCGAAGGCGCTCTGGCGATTCAGCCAATTGTAGCTGAAGCGGGTCTCCCTGGCCTGATTTACGTCGGTCCCGCCGCCGAAGGCGGGATCCCATTCCCCCTCGCCGACCATGGAGACGATCAGGGTCACCACCTTCTCGGGCGTATCGGTATGGGGCAGCAAGTGTCCGCCGTCGGCCGGCAGCATGGAGAACTCGAAGCGCGTGTGCAGCCGTCCGGGATCGGCCCAGAGGCGCCCGCGCCGCAGCTCCTTGAAGCGCTTGCCAAGGGTCAGCGACCGTCCCGCCTGCGGCTTGTAACCGAGGTCCAGGTGATGCGCCTGCAGCGTGGCCAGAACCTCGTCGATGAAGGCGTCGCTCTTGATCCAGCCGTGCAGCTCGCGCCAAAGCGGCGTCGACGCGATGAAGTCCTTGTACTGTTTGGGATTGTAACGCTCGGACAGGGAGTACTTGTCGCCCAGCTTGGGAATGTTCGCGAAGATCTCCAGCGGCGGATAGGCGTCCAGCAGATCCCGGTAGGCCTGCGCATCCATCAGGGGATGGGCGCAGCCGATCGGGAAGGGCTCGTAGCGAAAGGTCAGGTGATCGTAGTCGAAGCGCATCTCAAGGCCAGCAGGTGATGGGGAAGGAGTCGATGAAAGCTCTATCGGGCGCGGCGGCTTCTGCAGCGTCAGTCGGTGACGTCTCGCAAATCAAGGGTCCGGCGCCGCCGAAGCCGGCAGAGACGCCGCGGGATCCGGCTGCGTCGCGGTCGGCAACAGCGGCAGGCCCGCACGCGCGCTGACCGTGGGTTCACTGGTATAGAGACCGGAAAAGCGACCGGCAAGGCAACGGAGAACGGCGATATCGGTCTCCGCATGCTTGCTGCGCGTGCTGCCCCATTCGTGGATCAAGGGGTTCTCCGCATAGGCGTGACTGATCTCGAAACTGAAGCCGCTCATGACGACACGGTCGTAAGCGCGCTCGCCAAGACCGAGCGCCAGGGTGACGACGCCGGTCGAGGGTACCTTGCGCTCCATGCAGGCCAGGACTTCGGGGTCCTGGCCACACAGCGACCGGATCAGGTCCAGGTAGTGATCCAGACCGGGGTTCAGGAAGCGGTCGTAGCGGTACCCGCGCGCGGCCAACTTGGCCCGGAAGTAGAGCGGCGTCGTCCGAAAGGCCTTGAGCCGGTGCCCTGCGCGCTGCCAGACGGACCGGCCGCGCCGCGGGCGCGGAAAGAAGTAGAGATCTTCGGTCCGCAAGCCTTGCAAGGCGTCCAGAGCCAGCCGGTTCGGCGCCTTGCGGCCAGAGGTCAGAATCGCGGACATCACACTGTAGCGCGGCTTCGGCAAGCCGAGTCTGGCGGCGGATGCGCCCGAGGCATTGGCACAGGCCAGATCGTCGTAGCTGCCGGCGGGCGGCAGACAGGGATCGGGCTTGGAGCCAAGCACCAAGAGCGTCGCCATCGAACTGGGGTCCCTCCTGCCCGCAGCGTATCTCCCCAAAAGAGAACGCCGGACTTCACGATCGAACCTCACTTGGTGGGTCCGGCACGTCCCGATTGTCAAGGCGGATCGCAGACGCCAGGATCGCGCCCATGCTGACAAAGATCCTCGATTCGCCCATCGCGGCGCTGCCCGCCTTCACCGGCAGCGAGGCGGCCCCCGCAATCTCCAGCCGGGAGCTGGCAGCCGCTTTCGAGCCCTTCGTCGAGCGCTATCTGAACGCCGACGACCAGGCTTGGCGCGGAGAGATCGAACGGCGTCAGAAGAAGATCAGGAAGGGCTATTTCAAGCGGAGCCTGCTCGGCTGGCTCCCGAGCCGTCAGCGCCGGGAAGAGGTGGTGGTGCAGGAATACGACCGGGCCTGGAGCAAGATCGACGTCAGCACCTACGAGGTCGGGGGCGCGCTGCCGCGCGTGGCGCCCTGGGACTGGCGCGGCCAGCCGATGTTCGCCAGCGATATGGGCGCGACCCGGGTGCGCCAGGTGATGCTGGTCCGCGTGCTGGAGCAGCTTCGCCCGCGCCGGGTCCTGGAAGTCGGCTGCGGCAACGGCATCAATCTGATGCTTCTCTCCTGCCGCTTCCCGGACATCGCCTTCACGGGCGTCGAGTTGACGCGGGCGGGACAGGCCGCGGCCCAGGACTTCCAGCAGCAGGCCGAGATGCCGGAAGCCCTGCAGACCTATGCACCGCTGCCGCTGACCGACACGACCGCCTTCCGCCGGATCGACTTCAGGCAGGGCAACGCGGCGGAGCTTCCTTTCGAGGCCGGGGCCTTCGATCTGGTCTACAGCTGCCTGGCGCTGGAACAGATGGAACGGATCCGCCATCAGGCCCTGGCAGAGGTCGCACGGGTCAGCAGCCGCCATGCCTTCCTGATCGAACCCTTCCGGGACATGAACGACAGCGGCTGGCCGCGCCGCAACGTCATCCGGCGCGACTACTTCCGGGGCCGGATCGACGAGCTGAAGGACCACGGGCTTCTGCCGGTCTGGGCCACCAACGACTTCCCCCAGGAAGCCTTCCTCAAGGTCTGCGCGGTGCTGGCGGAAAAGCGCGCCTGACGCCCACACCGGCCCCGGCACGACGTCTTGCAAGCGCGCGCGCGATGCCTATTGTGTCGCGTCACGAGAAACCTGACGGATTCCGCGCCCTATGACCAAGCCCTGCGTCTTCATCCATACCAACGAACGGCAGTATCTCGGCGCCCTGGTGTCGCGGCACTCTCTGCTGCGCAACTCGCAGCATCGCGAGGCGTTCGACGTCAAGATCATCCACACCAAGGACCACCCCTTTCTGCGCGAACGGGAGGGCCAGCCCTTCCTGCGCGAGGGCGGCTCGCGCGTGTGGCGCTACGACGACCTGCAGTCCTTCACGCCGCTGCGCTTCATGCCGCCGGAACTGATGGGCTACGAGGGCCGCGCGGTGGTGATCGACCCCGATATCTTCGCGGTCGGCGACGTCTGGGAGCTGCTGACCCGGGATATGGACGGCAAGGCCATCGTCTGCCGCTCCCGCACCGGCAGCAAGGGTCTCGACGGCTGCATGGCCAGCAGCGTGATGCTGCTCGACTGCGCGAAGCTGACCCACTGGCGGGCGAAGGAAAACTTCACCGAGCTGTTCGAGCGGAAGCGCGACTACATGGAGTGGATCTGTCTCAAGACCGAACCGCGCAGTTCCATCGGCAAGCTCGAGGACCGCTGGAACGATTTCGATCACCTGGGGCCCGAGACCAAGCTTCTGCACAACACGAAGCGCCAGACCCAGCCCTGGAAAACCGGGCTTCCGGTCGATTTCACGGCAGCCTCGAAGAAGTTCAAGGCGACCCGGCCGAAGACCTGGATGCGGCCGCTGAAGCGGGCCATGCTGGGCTGGGGCGGCGCTCCCTCCCACTATCAGGCGCATCCGGACAGGGCCCAGCAGAACTTCTTCTTCGGACTTCTGCGCGAATGCCTGGCCGAGGGCGTCGTCACCGAGGACCAGCTACGGGCCGAGATGCGCGAGAACCACATCCGCCACGACGCACTGGACGTTCTCAAGCAGACACCGCCACTGCCGGCCTAAACCGGAGGATCGGCGTCTAGCCGGCCTTGCGGCCGGCGTCCGCCGGGGACTCGGGCGCGACGGGAGGCGATCCCAGCTCCCCGTCGAACAGGGCCGCGACCGCCGCGACCGCCCGATCGACGCTCTCGAGCGGCGGCGGTGCCGCCTTCGGGAAGGGGTCGCCAAGCCAGACGGCGCGACCGGTTTCGATCAGCTTGCCGTGTACGATGCGGATGTCGCGGGTCATCCGCTTCGGCGGCACCTTCATGGCCATGCGGAAGATGAAGGCGCGCAGGTAGTCGCGCTGCCAACCCGCGCGCGACCGCCGCTCGGACTCCGACCCACCCTGCCCCGTTCCGTCCCGATCTGCGCCATTCCGAAGGGGGCGCATGGCGTACTTGCCCTCGCCGAGGTCGAAGATATGAACCGGCTTCCGCGTGGCGCAGGCCTCGGCCAGCATGGACATGCTGTCCCCGGTGACGATCAGTTCGTCCGCCAGGGCCAGAAAGGCGAAGTAGGGGTTCTCCTTGGCCTTGGCGCTCCAGCGGTAGAGATAGGCGGGCGCATCCAGGGCCTGCTCGAAGGCCGCCAAGGCCTCCGGCGGCGTACGCGCGCTGGTGGTCACCAGCAGGGAGCCGCCGCGGGCCTTGGCGAAAGCGCTGGCCTGCCGCGCCAGGCGGGCCCCGGCGGCCGGATCGAAGGTATAGGGCCCGCTGTTACCGCCCATGATCACCGCAATGTGCGGTTCGGGCAGATGGGCGAAGCGCGGCCGCCAGGCCGTCGCCTGTGCCTCCAGGCGGTCGTCGTGGATCCGATGCAGCGGCGTCTCGTTGTGCAGGATGTTCGGCAGGTCCGGCAGGCGGTACTGGGGCGTGGTCACGATCAGGTCGAAGCGCCCGATCGCGGCCCAGGTCCGCCCCACATGCACCAAGCGCACCCGCTGGCCGGCGGCCTGCCGCTGAATCCAGCGGCAGATCGGCTCGTTGCGCCGTCCGGCCGTAAGGATGAGGTCCGGCCAGGGTGGCTCCAGGGTGCTGGATACGCCCTTCACCACGCCGACCAGATTGGGGCCGAGCAGGAGATTGCTGGCCAGCTCGGTCTTGCGATAGACGAAGCGCTTGATCTCGAAGGGCCAGCCCAGCTGGCTTTCGAGGCCCTCGGCAAGCGCCAGAACCTGCGAGTTGTCGCCGGCGCGATGGCCCGTCATCAGCCAGATTCGCGGTGGCGCCTCACCGCCCGATCGTTGCGTCGACAGGTCCGTCACCTTAGCCACCCAATGTCACAGCCTGCGGCGCATTGCGCTTTGCAAGCATCGCTGTTACGAGGGGTCTTATTCCAACGACACACCGCCGCAAACCTGGATGTCCTAGTCATGCGTGACGCTCTGGGGCGGATTCTGCGGGCGCTGATCCTGCTCCTGCTGTTTTTTCTGCCCAAACCCCGCAAACTCCGTCTCGAGCGCTGGCTGCGCGGCCGCGAGGATCTTAGGCGCCTGCGCCGCGCGGACTGCGTCGTGGTGTCCTTCGGCAAGAGCGGCCGAACCTGGTTGCGCGTCATGCTCTCGCGCTTCTTCCAGGTCAAGCACGACTTGCCCGAGGGGTCGTTGATCGGCTTCGAGAACCTGCACCGCAAGAACCCGGCGATCCCGAAGATTCTCTTCACCCATGACAACTACCTGAAAGACTACACCGGCACCCTGGCCGACAAGTCCGACTACGCCCACAGCAAGGTCGTGCTGCTGGTGCGCCATCCCGCCGACGTCGCCGTGTCCCAGTACTTCCAGTGGAAACACCGGATGCGGCCGGCCAAGAAGGTTCTGAACGACTATCCGCCACACGGCGCCGACACCTCGCTCTTCGACTTCGTCATGCGCGAGTCGAGCGGCTTGCCGAAGATCATCGGCTTCATGAACGCCTGGGCCAAGTCGATCCCCGATCTCCCGTCGCTGCTCGTCGTGCGCTACGAGGACATGCGGGCGCGGCCGGAGGAGAGTCTGGGCAAGATCCTGGAGTTCATCGGCAGCCCGGCCAGCCCGACGGAGCTGAGCGAGGTGGTCGAATTCGCCCGATTCGACAACATGAAGAAGCTGGAGAGCCGCCGGGTCTTCTGGCTCAGCGGCGGGCGCATGGTGCCCGGCGACCGCAGCGACCCCAACTCCTACAAGGTCCGCCGCGCCAAGGTCGGCGGCTATCGCGACGACTTCGACGCGGGCGAACTGGCACAGATCGACACCCTGGTCGCCAAGACGCTCGATCCGCGTTTCGGCTACGATGGGCCGTCCGATTCGCGCGCCTCCGCGCCGGCGGCCTCCGGTTCGGCCGGCGGGTAAGCTGATCAGCAAGACGGACGCAGGACGGAGAGACTGACGTGGAACACTGCGTTTTCATCCACACCAACGAACGGCAGATGCTCGGCGCTCTGGTCGCCCAGCATGCGCTGAAGCGGAATTCGCCCAACGCCGACAAGTTCGACGTCCGGCTGATCCACACCAAGGATCACCCCTTCCTGCTGTCCTACGAGGGCAAGACCTTCCTGCGCGACGGTGTCGAGCGGATCTGGCGCAACGACGACCTGCAATCCTTCACGCCGCTGCGCTTCATGCCGCCCGAGCTGATGGAGTACCGGGGCCGCGCCGTCGTCATCGATCCCGATATCTTCGCCGTCGGCGATATCTGGGAGCTGCTGTCGCGCGACATGGGCGGCAAGGCGATCCTCTGCCGCTACCGCTCCGGCGTGAAGCGTCTGTTCCGCTTCTGGGCCTCGAGCGTCATGCTTCTGGACTGCGCCAAGCTGACGCACTGGCGCTGCGAGGAGCAGTTCGGCGAGATGTTCGCCTTCAAGCGCGACTACATGCAGTGGGTCAGCCTCAAGCTTGAACCGCAGGACAGCATCGGCCTGCTGGAGGACCACTGGAACGACTTCGACCATCTGGGCCCGGAAACGCGGATGCTGCACAATACGCGCCGGCTGACCCAGCCTTGGAAGACGGGTCTGCCCGTCGACTTCACGCCGGCCGAACGCCACCGCCTGTTCCCGCCGCTGGGTTGGATCATGCGCGCCAGGCGCCATCTCTTCGGTCAGCACGGACTGCTGGGACGCTATCGTCAGCATCCCGACAGTAACCAGGAACAGCTCTTCTTCGGCCTTCTGCGGGAATGTCTGGAGTCGGGACTGGTCAGCGAGGATCTGGTACGCGCCGAGATGCGGCAGAACTTCGTTCGTCACGACGCCTTCGAGGTGCTGGAGCGTACGCCGCCCCTGGCAGCCTGACGGGACGTGGGCCGGAATGGGCCGATGTGGAGGAGGCGGGCCGGCGTAGCCTGCCCTTGTCGGTCTCCAGCCGGCTGATTACTTTGACGCGGCATCCGCGATACAGCGGATCAGCGAAGTGAGAGGGATCTCTGTGGTCGATTTCGGGGTCTGGGCGGGTCGCAAGTACTTTCTCGACAAGATGAGTCTTGCCGATCTGGTCAAAGCTTACTTCACGCATTACGCCATTCTGGTCTATCTCGCGCTCGCCGCAGCGGCGATTACGGCGTCGGTGCTGCTCACCGACAGCCTTTGGAAGCCGCTGCTGGCCGCCGCCGTGACGATCGCGCTCTATCCCTTGGTCGAGTACCTGCTGCACCGCTTCGTGCTGCACGCCCAGTTCCTCTACAAATCCCCCCTGACCGCGCGCCTGTGGAAGCGGATTCACTTCGACCATCATCAGAACCCCAACGATATGAGCGTCTTGTTCGGCGCGCTTCACACCACGCTGCCGCCCATCGCGGTGATCACCCTGCCGCTCGGCTGGGCCATCGGCGGTCCGGGCTCGGCGGCCGCGGCCTTCGCCGCCGGCCTGCTGGTCTTCGCCTTCTACGAATTCTGCCACTGCGCGCAGCACCTGCCCTTCAAGCCGCGGTCGGCCTGGCTGCAACGGATCAAGAAGAGTCACGTGGCGCATCACTTCCACAACGAGCAGGGCAACTTCGGGATCACAAGCTTCGCTTGGGACCGAGCCTTCGGCACCTACTATCCCCACGCCAAGCAGGTGAAGCGCAGCCCCACCGTCTTCAACCTCGGCTACACGACCAAGCAGGCCGAGCGTTACCCCTGGGTGGCCGAACTCTCCGACGCGCCCCGGCGACCGGATCCGGTGTGCCCCGCCCCCGGCGAGTAGCCTGACAGGCGCCGGAACCGGCGTAGCTTTGCCCATGGACAGATCCCCCGCCGCAACGCCGGCCACGCTGTCGGTCGAACAAGGTCGCAGCCGCCGCGACCTGACGCGCTTCTTCGAGGTGGCCGAGGTCCTTCACGCCGACGATCCCAATTGGATCGCACCGCTGCGCTTCGAGCGCCTGCGGCACTTCGATCCACGCCGCAATCCCTTCTTCGCGCAGGCCGAGTTCGCCTACTGGACGGCCACGCGCCAGGGACGGCCGGTCGGCCGGATCAGCGCCCAGATCGACCGCAGGCAATTAGAGCGGAGGGGCGACGCCATCGGTCATTTCGGATGCCTCGAGGCCGAAGACGACCCCGAGGTCTTCAACCGGCTCTGCGGCACGGCGGAAGACTGGTTGCGCCAGCGCGGCATGACGAGGGTCCAAGGCCCCTTCAGCCTCTCGATCAACGACGAGTGCGGCCTGCTGGTGAAGGGCTTCGACTCGCCGGCCTGCTTCATGATGAACTATGCACCGCCCTACTACGCGGATCGTCTGGAGCAACAGGGCTATCGGAAGGCGAAGGATATGGTCGCCTACCACTACGACGTCGCGGCCGCCGCACCGCCGGCGGCGCGCGCCTTTCTGGACAACGCACAACGCGCCAAGAAGCTGGAATTCCGCGATGCCAACCTGGCCGACGTCACGCGTGAGCTTCAGCACATCAAGGAGATCTTCAACGACGCCTGGTCCGACAACTGGGGCTTCGCCCCGATGACCGACGCTGACGTGACGTACCTCGAGACCAATCTCAAGCCCCTGCTGACCGCCGAATCGATCTGCTTCGGAGTGGTGGACGGCGAGCCCGTGGCGATGTGCGTCATCCTGCCCAACATGAACGAGGCCTTCGCCGGACTGGGCGGACGGTTGCTGCCCTTCGGCTGGCTCAAGCTGCTCTGGCGCCTCAAGGTGCGCGGCCTGAAAAGCGGACGCATCGCGATCATGGGCGTCAAGCGGCGGTTCCACGGCACGTCGCGCGGCACGGCCCTGGCCCTCGGCGTGATCGACCGCATCCGCGATCACCATCGGCGTCGCGGGCTGATCTGGGCGGAACTCTCCTGGGTCCTGGAAGACAATCTGCCGGCCCGACGGATTGTCGAGGCCTGGGGCGGCGAGGCCTACAAGACCTACCGCATCTTCGAGAAGCAGCTGTCATGACGGTGGAACCGAGCTTCACCGCACTGGTGCTGGCGGGCCAGCGGCCCGGCCGCGACGCTCTGGCGGACGCGGCGGGCGTCAGCCACCGCTGCCTGGTCCCCACCGGCGGCGTGCCGATGCTCGGCCGCGTCGTCGATGCCCTCAATCGAAGCGCCTGCGTCGACGGGATCACGGTATCGGTCGAGAGCCCCGCCGTGCTGGAATCCATCGTCGCCTTCGTCACCCGCGAAGGCCATGCCCGCCCCGGCGCCGTCGCGACCGCCGACAGCCCCAGTCAGAGCGTCCTGCGGGCGTTGAAGACGCTGCAAGCGCCGCCGCCCTACCTGATCACGACGGCCGATCACGCGCTGTTGACACCTGACCTGGTCGAGCGGTTCTGCGCACTGGCGCTGGAAACCGGCGCCGCGGTGGTGACCGGGGTCACCAGCGCCTCCACGATCCAGGCCGCCTACCCAGACGCCAAGCGCACCTACCTGAACCTGCGCGGCGGATCCTACAGCGGCTGCAACCTCTATGCCGTGATGGATCCGGACGGGCTTCGCGTCGTCGACTTCTGGGGCCGGGTCGAACAGGAGCGCAAGCGTCCCTGGCGCATGGCCTGGGCCCTGGGGCCGCTGATGCTCGCCCGCTATCTGCTCGGACGGCTCAGTCTGGACGATGCGGCCCGCCACATCTCGAAGCTGACCGGCGTGACCTGCGCCGCCGTCGTCCTGCCTGTCGCCGAGGCCGCGATCGACGTCGACAAGCCCGCCGACCTGACCCTGGTGGAGGGCATTCTGCGCCAACGCTCCGGCGCTCCCGTTTAGGCGATGTTCAGGCTGGCCCACCTCTCCGACCCCCATATCGCGCCTCTGCCGCCAGTGCGGTGGCGGCAATTGGCCAACAAACGGCTGCTCGGATATCTCTCCTGGAGACGGCGCCGGCAGCATATTCACAGGCGCGAGGTACTGGACGCGCTCACCCGCGACCTGCGGGCCGCCGCCCCCGACCACACGGTTGTCACGGGCGATCTCACCAACATCGCCCTGCCCGCCGAATTCGAACAGGCCGCCACCTGGCTGCGCGCGTTGGGGCCGCCCGATTCCGTCAGCGTGGTCCCCGGCAACCACGACGCCAGCGTCGCAGTGCCCTGGGCCGACTCCCTGGGACATATCGCGGCCTACATGACCTCTCATGACGGCGCCGACATGGCGGCAGATGAGACGGCAGAACAGGCGACCGGGTTTCCCTTCCTGCGCCGCATCGGGGAGGTGGCCCTGATCGGTCTCTCGACGGCGCTGCCGACGCCACCGGCCTTCGCCACCGGCAAGCTCGGGACGAGGCAGATCGAAGCTTTGGAAGACAGCCTGATCCAGCTCGGCCGCGAGGGCCTGTTTCGCTGTGTTTTGCTGCATCACCCGCCGATCGCCGGAGCCGTCAAATCCCGAAAGCGCCTGATCGACGCTGCGGCCTTCCGCCAGGCGATCGCCCGAACCGGGGCGGAACTGGTGCTGCATGGACACGATCACCGCCACAGCCGGGGGCGGATTCCGGGTCCTGCCGGCCCCGTGCCGGTCTGCGGCGTCCCCTCTGCTTCGGCGCTTGCCAGCCATGGCCGTCCTGCGGCGCTCTATCAGCTCTACGCCATCGGCCGCGAAGGGAATGCCTGGCGTGTCGATGTGAGCGCACGTACCTACTTTGAAGAAGAAGGAGCCCTGAAGCCGGCGGAAACGCGGGAAACCATCCTTGTGCCGAAGCCCGAATAACAGTCGACAGTCCCGAGGGCCTGATGCAGGGTGCGCGCGCGGCGAACTTCGGATAATCGCCCGCTACCGGGAGATTGCCAGGCTCCAAGCGATGCGGCGGCATCCGCCCGCAGATTGGCAGCGCAGGCGGCGCTCCACTGTCCGGGATCGATCGGCGCGGCGGCATTCAGAATCCGGCTTCGCGTTTGACATAGCAAGCAGGGCCGCGGCCTCCCAAGTCCGAGACCGGGCCTCACCAAGTCCAAAGGAGTCTCTCTTCGGCGACGGAACCCAAGTCCGGCGCCGGCATCGGAACGCCCCATGAAGACGCTGGACCGCTACCTGCTGAGCGAGACCTTGTGCCCCTTTGCGGTGACGCTCCTGCTCGCGCTTCTGGTGCTGCTGGTAGAACGCCTGCTTCGGCTTCTCGACTTGGCGTTGGGCACGGAAGGGCCGCTGCGCGTTCTCGTGCAGATGCTGACCTATCTCGTGCCCCACTACATCGGACTCGCCCTGCCCTTCGGCTTCTTCCTGGGCGTCCTGATCGGGTTCCGGCGGCTGCACCGCGACAGCGAACTCGACGCCCTGCTGGGAAGCGGGATCAGCCTGTTTCGGCTGCTGTGGCCGAGCCTGGGGGTCGCTCTGGTGGTCGCGGCCATCTCCTTGGCGACACTGGGCTACCTGCAGCCCCACAGCCGCTACGCCTACAAATCGATGGTGCACTCGGCGACCAGCACGGTGATCCAGGCGATCCTGGAGCCCGGCACCTTCACGAGCATCGAGGGCACCACCCTCTTCGTCGAGGAGATTTCCACGGACCGCCGGCAATTCCGGCAGGTGTTTCTCTACACGCAGAACGACAACGGCGCCTGGACCGCCGTCACGGCCGAAGAGGGGTTGCTGGTGCTGGGCGAGAGCGGCCAAGCGCCGACGGTCGTATTGCAGAACGGCGTGCTTCTGCACGGTCCAGGCGCCGGTCCGGGCTCGAGGGGACCGACGGAAGACGGAGCCGACCGGGGCGCCGAAACCGATGAGTCGGAGTCCGAAGCCGGGGCCGCGGAAAAGGGGACCTTGCGCTTCGAAAGTCGGACTGCCGGCCTGGCCGGAGGCTCGAGCGGTGCCTTCCCGCCGCGCGGCAGTCACGAGCGCGAAATGACCCTGTCGGAGCTTTGGCAGCAGCGCCATAGGCTGGGACTGGAGGTCGACCCAGCCGACATGGTGGCCGAGTTCCATGGCCGGATCGTGCGTATCCTGTCCGTCCTGGTGCTGCCGTTCCTGGCCGTGCCGCTGGCCCTCGGCACACGCAATCGTGGCCGCGGCCGTCTGATCGGCATTGCTATCGGCATCGTCGTCCTGATCGGCTATCACGAGACTCTCAGCTTCGGCGAAAACCTCGTGGAGTCGGAGAAGACATCGCCGCTCCTCGGGCTCTGGTTGCCTTTCCTCGTCTTCCTCGCGGCCAGCCTCGCGGCTTTCCTGCGCGTCGCCCAACGCTTGTCGCTGGGGACCATCCTGGCATGGTCCGGAGCGCGGCAGGCCGTATCGCGCGGCCCGGACCCAACCCGTTCCCCGGTCGAGGCGGAGGCCAGGCGATGCGCGTCCTGAGTCTCTACTTCACGCGCCTCTTCGTCGCCAGATTCGCTCTGGTCATGTTCGGTATGGTCGCGGTTCTGCTCAGCTTCGAGTTGCTCGAGCGGGGCGACAACGTCCTGAGCGCCTCGAACGGCGATCCCACTTCCCTGGTCCGCTATGCCCTCTGGCGGCTTCCCGACTTCGTCTCGCACCTCTTGCCGATCGCCACACTGCTCGGTGCCATCATGACCTTGGGCGAACTGGCACGTCATCACGAGTTGGAGGTCATCTGGAGCACCGGCACCTCTCCGGCCCGCCTGATCTTCGGACTGCTGCCGATCTCTTTTCTCCTGGTCGGCCTGCAGTTCGCCGTCGACAACTGGGGTGTTCCGCCCGCCATGGAGCAGGTGCGGGAATTGGGGATGGACAGCTTCGAAAGCAGCAGGCTGGGGGACGATTCCGGCAATGTGTGGTTGCGCAGCGGTGCCGACTTGCTGCGCATCCCGACGGAGTCCGCGCGCTCCGGCGAACTGCGCGGCATCGTGATTTTCCGCCGCGACGAGTCCGGCGCTCTGATCGAGCATTTGAGCGCCGCCGGAGCCGAACCGACCGAGGACGGATGGCTGTTGCGCGAGGTCCGGCAGTACGACGCCCTCACCCAACGGAGCAACCGGATACCGACGCTGTTCTGGGCCGGGCGGCTGGATCTGGACCAACTGATTCAACTATCGGTCGAACCTAGAGAACTGAACCTGGCGGAGATGCGCAACCTGGCGGCCAACGATGCCTACGGTCAGCGCCGGGTCGAGGTCTACGAGACCTGGTTCCATCAGAGGTTGGCGGCAGCCCTGGCGCCGCTGCTCATGATGACGCTGGTCGTCTCACTCGGCCAATACTTGCGCGCACGCCGCACGCTCGCCTGGATCTTCGCCGCCGCCGTCGCCATCAGCTTCGCTTACCTGGTTTTCGCACGGGCCACCTTGGCAATGGGGGAACTCGCCGTTCTCCCGCCCTGGCTTGCGGCCTGGGGTCCGGTGATCGCCTTTGGGAGCCTCGTCGGGAGCGTCCTCATCTTCCGGGATTCGGGGAACCGGCCGCCGGCACGCGCGCTGCTGAGCGCCGGTAACTGAACAGTCGAGACCACTCGTCGAGAACCTGCCGTTCACTCGCCCAATCAGATTTGTGATATTAGTGTGTAAAACCTGAAGTGGTCGTTGCCTGACGGTGGAATCGCCAGGTCAGCGAGGCTTGCTCCTCTCGAATCCCGGGGCCCGCGCCCCTAAGTCACCTGTACGATTTCTGTTGGCTGTCCCTTTGGTGAGAGACCTTGGCACGCACCTACCTGACGCCCTTTTTGGATGGAGCCGCTCAGCGCTCGCCACGGATCAGAAAGATGGTCTGGGGGGCCGAATACGCCTTCCTGTCGGCCTTCTGGGGGATCTGTTCCCTCTTGCCGCCACGGGTCGCTTCCGCCATCGGCCACCGTCTGGTCTGGTCCTACGCCCCTCGCCTCTCGAAGTTCCGCCACTCCGTGCGCAACCTCAGCATCGCCTTTCCGAACAAGAGCCAGGAGGAGATCGCCGCCCTGGCGCGGCAGAGCTGGGCGGCGACCGGGCGCGTTCTGGCCGAGTATCCCCACGTGGGGAGGATCTGCGCAGGATCCGCCGACGAGGGACCCGAAATGCTGGTCGACAGCGAGGTTGAGGACCTGGTGCGGGACGGCAAGCCGATCATGTTCGTCACGGCGCATATCGCCAATTGGGAGATCGCGGCCGGCGCCATCGCCCATCGTCTCGGCCTGCCCCTCAGCGTCGTCTACAGCCCACAGCAAAATCCCTACATCGCCGACCGGGTGCTGAGGATGCGCCGGGGCTTGGCCTGCGAGCTGATCGAAAAGCGAAAATCCATTCGCGGAAGTCTGGCGGCGCTCTCCAAGGGGCGAAGCATCGGCATGCTGATCGATACCCGGTCCGACGAGGGGGAACTTGTCCCCTTCTTCGGGATCGATGCGATGACGTCCCTGGTTCCCGCACGCCTGGCCCTGCGGACGAAGGTCCCGATGGTCCCCGTGCGCGTGGAGCGGCGAGAGGGCGCCAGCTTTCGCGTCCACCTGATGAAACCGATCCGCGTCAGCGCCGAGGCCCGCGACGAACACGAGGCCGCCCGCGCGCTGACCCAGGACATCCTCTCCCACTACGAGGCCTGGATCACCGAACGCCCGGGCGACTGGCTTTGCTCCAAACGGCGCTGGCCGAAGGACATCACGCGCCGGGCGGCCTCCGACGCCCCCGCGTGATGCCCGCCTACAGCCGCGTCATGGCCGTCTGAGCCACTTCCCGCGTATCGTCGATAAAACCCTCGAACATCTCCGTCAGCACGGCCGTGGCCTCCGGCGGCGCGGTTTCCGGCGTGCCGGCGTTGAACGGCGGATCGGGTGCGTACTCGGCGAAAAGCTGCACCATTTCCGCGTAGGCCCGACCGCGCAGGGCTTCGATGATGGAGAGGCCGAAGTCGATGCCCGCGGTCACGCCGCCGCCGGTAATCCGGTTGCGGTCGACCACCACACGCTCCTTGACCGGCGTGGCCCCCAACTCCGGCAGGATATCGTGAGTCAGCCAGTGGGACGTGGCGCGGTAGCCCTGGAGCAGGCCGGCGGCGCCCAAGACGAGGGATCCGGTGCAAACGCTGGTGACCCATCGGGCCCGGCTGGCGCGGTCCTGCAGGAAGGAGAGGGTTTCCTCATCCTGCATCGCGGCGAGCGTTCCCAGCGTGCCGCCCGGCACGCAGATCACCAGAAGATCCTCGGGGCAGTCCGCAAAGGTCGTCGTGGGCTGGATCAGAACGCCGGTATCGGTCGGAACGGGATCGGCCGTCTTGGCGACCAGGTGCGTTTTCTCCCCCCAGAGATTGATGAACATGTGGTGGGGACCGAAGACGTCCAAGGCGGTGAATTGGGGATAGAGCAGCAATGCCAGATGCCCGTCACGTTTACCGCCAAGCTGTTCCGTCAGCTCGGGGCTCATGGCGTGAGCCGCTTCCTTTTCCGCGCGGGCCACGGCGGCGGCCAGCAGGGCAAAGGGCGTGGCGGCCGAGGCCGCCAGACCGGTGTTGAACAAGCGTCGCGTAATGGTCATGAGGGTATCGTCCTTTAGCAAGGTGGGAGACTGGACTCAGAAAGACGCGCGGATCGTCGCGAAGACCGAGCGCGGTTGGGCGGGGCGCACGACGGACTGGCCGAGAAACTGATAGGGCTCGAAATAGTCTTCGTCGGTCAGGTTCTCGATCGAGAGTCCGAAGGTGACCGGGCCGGCTCCGTAGGAAAGCTGAGCGTCGGCCACGACATAAGCATCCGTCTCCAGGTCGTTGGGCAGCGTGATTTCCCGGCCCGAGGCCGCGGTCACGCCGATCCCGAGGCCGAGCCCCTCGAACGGCCCGTCCAGGAACGCGTAGCGTGCCGCCACGCGGCCGCTGTGACGCGGGATGCGCGCCAGACGGTCGCCCTCCGGTATCCGGGTATCTTCCGTCACCTTGGCGTTGGTGTAGGCATAGTTGGCCAGGAAAGTGAGCTCAGCCGTCGCCTGCCAGATGAGATCCAGTTCCGCGCCGCGGGCGCGCTGCTCCCCGGTTTGGATCTGAAAGCCGGGATTGGCAGGATCGAAGGTCGGAACGTTCTGGCGGATCAGTTCATAGCCCGCGATCGAACCGCTCAAGCCGATCCGGTCGAAGGAAAAGCGCAGGCCGACTTCGATCTGCTCCGACTCCTCGGGCTTCGGCGGACCGGTCCCGGTGAAGGCCTGGACACCCCGGAACCCGCGACCGTAGCTGGCGAAGGCGGTAACCTCCTCGATCACGTCGAGCGCGGCGCCGAACCGTGGCGTGACTTCGGTCGCGGTATAGTCCTGGCCAAGCTCCTTCTCTTCGACCGTCAGTCGCGTCCAGCGCAGTCCGCCGAGCAGATGGAGGCGGTCGAACAGCGTGATCTGGTGCTGCCCGTAGGCGGCATAGGTTCTGTAGGAGTTGTCCTGGATGGAAAAAAACGTGCCGTCCGGCGGGAGATAGGTCAGATCGCTCGTGGAATCGCCGAAGTCCAGAAAGCCGTTCGGTCCGAAGTTCAGCGAGGCCGGGTTTTCGGTGCGGTCGTATTCGAAGCCCACCAGCGACGTGTTGGAGAGTGAGCCGAGGTCGAAGTCATAGGTCAGGTTGGCGTTGGTGTTGAATTGCTCGACGTCGGTCTCGAGGATGCCGGAGAAGACCGGGTAAACCGACGGTGCGGTCGGGTCGAGCGGCCCACCGAAGAGGAAGCTGCTGTTTTCCTTGAAATAACTGTCGTAGTAGCTCGCCTGGACCATGCCCGTGAGGGCGTCGTTGAAATCGTGGGTCAGGCGGGTCTGAACCAGGGCGTTGCGAACCTCCGTGTCGGGCGTATCGCTCGCGCCGGAAAAGCGGAAACGGTCGATCTCGAAATCTCCGCGCACCGCCGCTTCGGCCGGCAGACCCGAATACTCGAGATACTCGTTTTCGGCGTAGATCCCCCGGATCAGCAGTTCCGTGTCCTCGGTGATCATCGCACGCAGGCTCGGCGACAGCAGAACGCGCTCGCTTTCCTCGAAATCGATGAAGGATTCGGCCTGCTCGAAGTCGCCCGAGAAGCGCAGCGACAGGCGGTCCTCCACGAGTGGCTGATTGAGATCCCAGAAAGGATTGACCGTGCCGAAGCTCCCGCCACGCAGACCGGCTGTGAGGGCGGCGTCGAATTCCGGCGCGCGCGGCACGACGTTGATCAGCCCACCGAGCGGCGCGCCGGTACCACCGCCGTAGAGCGTCGCCGACGGGCCTTTCAGGACTTCGATCCGCTCCACGTTCACCAGGCTTCCCGTATCGAAAACGTTGGTCGCACCGAAGATCGGCATGCCGTCGATGAATTGATCGGCCGGGAAACCGCGAACGAAGAAGGAGCTGAGCAGGGTTTCCTGGGGCCCCGGCGTGCGCACGCCACTGACGTTCTCAAGTGCGTCCTGGACCGTTTGATCCTGCTGATCCTCGATCAGGGATCGCGGGATCACCTGAATCGACTGGGGGATCTGCTCGAGGGGCGTTTCGGTTCGGGTGCCGGTCACGGCAGTGAGGGCCCGATAGCCGTCGACCGGTCCCGCCGGTGTCTGAGTAAAGGCGGGCGCGGTCACTTCGATGGGGGGCAAGACCGGCACATCGACCTGCGGCGCTGCGTTCCGTTCGTTGTTTTGTGCGTTGCTCCGGTCGACCTCCTGCGCCCTCGCCGCATCGAGTGCGGCCAGTTGGACGGAACAGGCGGAGAGGACAACCGCGCTGGCGTATCGCCAGGCGTGGCGTGGGAAAGGCATAGCGTGCTCCTGACAGGCCGAAGGCATGCTGGGATGCATCGGGCAAGACGGATCGGAAGACTCTGGGTTTGGCCGTCACGGCCTTCGTTCGGCGATGGACAGGCGATGCTGCCCGGCAGCAGCCGGGAGACCGGTCCGAACGAAGGGTCAGGAGCGCAGGGGCGGTGCCCGAGGTAAAAGCGCAGTCGGCCGATAGCGGATGTGACCGGCCGCCGGAATCGAGGACCAGGACGCCGGCGCCGAAGCGAGCGCCCGCGAGGTCAGATCCGCCGGAAGACTCGTCAGAACGACCGGCCCGATTGGGGCGAAGGTACAGTGGCTCTGCGCTTCGGCTTCGTGCCGGTCGTCGGGATCGACCGGGTCGCCATTCGCATCGAGCTCGATGGTCGAGAGGCCGTTGCCGGTGCAGATGACGAGCGTGAAGACGCCATCGCGCGCAGCCGCAAGATCGGGCATGAACCCGACCGGAATCATCGCCCGCAGCAGCAGGCAAAAGGCGATCAGCCCTGTTAACGCACGGAACACGCTGTCAATCCGCAAATACAGCAGGCGTTTTCGCTTATACGTGGTGCCGAGCGAGCGTTCAATGCGTCCTATTGGCGGAGGGGTAGAGACAGCTCCCCCTCGTCCACGCCAACCGGATATCGGCAGACCGGGCGGGACATCTCGCGGTTTCGTCTCCCGATCCGGCTTAGCGGAACGCGCCCTTGCGATAGAGACGCCAGGCGAGGCCGGGTGCCGCCAGCAGGGGGTGGCGGCGCTGCCAGGCCGTGGGCTCGGTGCGAATGCCGGAATGGGTCTCGATTTTCCAAAGCACGTAGTCGAGACCGTCCGTGAAGGTATGCGCGTTCTTGATCAGCCGCAGCACGTGCAGACAGCGACCGGCCTGGCGCCGCCAGTACCAGCGCCGCTCGGCCGTCCGGCGGCGACCGGGATCGGCGGCGTGATCGAAGCTCGGACCTTCGCCCGCGCGCGCGGCGGCGTCGGACGCGGCTGCCTGCGAAACCTGCCGGGCCTCGGCACCGAGCGCGCCCGCGCTCAGCCGCGCGTAACGCTCGACGGCGGCACCGTGCAGCACCTCCGACCGGCCCACCCGTTCGGCCCGGAATTCGGTCCGGTAGCTCTCGCGAAAGGCGCGGGTCCAGAGCTCGCTGGCGGAGAACCGCGGCGGCAACAGAGGCAGGGTCTGAGAGACCGTCGTCCGGACCGCCTGCACCAAGGCATCGCGAACCCGGGCCCGCACCTCTCCGTTACGCGCATAGGGCAAGGCGCAAGGTTGCGCCATGCGGGCCCAGATCGTCGGGACCAGGGCAGCCGGCGAACTGTCGCGGGCCAGGGCCGCCATGGAAATCACGGCGTATTTGGCGCGCACCGTCCGGCCCTGGAAGGGCATTTCGAGATAGTAGACGTTGGGGGGCACAAGCCGGTTCAAAAAGGCCATGACGCGGCTGTCGTGAAACGCGCGATAGCTATCCGCCAGGGCATAGAAATCGAGCACGCGGCCCTCGTCGCGACCGTCCCGCAGGCAAGAGCCGTAGAACAGGCAAGCCTGCACCGCCTCTCCGTGGCGCCGCCGGATCTCCTCGGCCGCCGCGACGACCGCGGCGGAGACCGGCTGCTCCAACTCGGACTCGATGATCCCGGCGATTTCGGCGCCATCGTCCGACATCAGCACCTCACGAAGCTCACGGGTCCGACCGCGCTCAACTCCAGCCAGCTCTCCGGCGCGGTCTCATAGAGCTCGCCGTCGAGCGCGAAGGGCAGTCCCGGACCGATCCGCACGCGCTCGGCATTGTAACTCCGGTAGCTTTCGACCGGCAGCCGGCGCGCCGGTCCTCCGTAGAGAACGCGAAAGGCGCGCCGTATCAAGCGGTCGGGCGGATGGCCGAGCGCGGTAAAACGCAGCCCGCCGCCGTCGCCGCCCCAGTAGGGCCGGAATCCGAGCACCAGACGATCCAAGGTGGTCGCCAGGGCCAGCAGCAGAGTCATCTCCTCCGCTTCCGCCCCGTCGACGCCGAGCCCGACGCACTCGCCCCGCAGGATCCGGTCGGACGCGCCGCCGTTCGCCAGATGCCGGACGATCAGGGCGCCGAGCGTCCGGAGGGTGTGAAGACGCGGGTGGCTGTGGCGTCCCGGAACTTCGTCGTAGCTGTAGCGGATCGCGCGATAGAGGCTGCCGAAGGCGAGGAACATGCCATAGACCGGCGGCAGATCGCCCTCGCGGCGCACGCGAATGACATGGCGGTCGGCGAGGCGCTCGGTGAGCCGGCCGGCCTCGGCGCAGCGCAGCAGGCGGGCCAGGGCGCGGTCCCTCGGCCCCGCCAGGCCGACATCGTCGGCACACATGTTCAGCGTTCCCCCGCGCAGCAACGCCAGCAGCGGCGGGCTGCGAAACCGCGTGCCCGACATCAGCTCGGTGAGGACCGCGGAAACGGTGCCATCGCCGCCGTTGATCGCGATCACGCCCGCGCCAGCGTCGGCGAAATCGTCGAGCGCCTCCGCCAGACCGCTCAAACCCTCGATCGGGCGATGGATGATGGCGGCGGAGGACGGACCGGAAGGGGGCGGGTCAGGAATCCCGGCACGGTTGCTCAGGCTAAGGGTGTTGCTGACGAGCCCGATAGGCAGACCGGTCACGGAGCCTGTTGGGCAGCAGAGGCGGCTGGGCGAGGATGCGCAGGCGGCGGCTCGGTCGGCGCCGTATGCACAATCCGGCTGTAAGTCGACATCGCCGGATTGAAGATAAAATTCGCCAGCACCGCCGTCCAAGAGCGGTAGGACTTCAGTCCGTCGTAGAACTCCGGCGCCAGCTTGCGCAGCCGCGGCAGGTTGTTCCAGGGCACATTGGCGAAGTCGTGGTGCTCGTTATGGAAGCCCATGTTGAAGCAGAGCGCGTTCAAGGGGCCGTAATAGGAATAGGTCTCCTGCCCCGGTTCCGTCAGGTAGTGCTCCTGAATCCAGCGCCCGCCGAGAGGATGCAGGCCCAGCGCGAAGACGGTGGACAGCAGCAGATAGGCCAGAGCCGCAGGGCCAAGGAGCAGGAAGACGGCAAGATTGACGAAAAGCTGAACCAGGACGTTGGCGACGATCCAGGGGTCCCAGAATTCCGTTCCCTTCACCATCATCGGCCGAAGCGCCTGAGAGATCGAGAAGAAGAACATCCAGATGGCCTTGCGCCAGGCCGAATTTCCGACCAAGCGCGCCTCGGCATGGCTGACGATATCCGGGTCCGAACCGTGCTCGCCAAGATGCTTGTGATGCATCAAATGGTACTTGCGGAAGGCCATCGCGCTCGGAATCGCGAGAGCGAAGTCGCAGATGATCCCAATGATCTTGTTGTGACTGCGCTTCTTGAAGACCAGCCCGTGGGTGCATTCGTGGATCAAGACATAGAGAGCATGGTTGAGGAAAGCGCCGAAGCAGTAGGCGATAACCAAAATCCAGGCCCAATGGATTTCCACCACCAGACTCGCGACCACGAGCTGAGCCGCCACGAGCCCGATCACCCAGGCGGCGGTCCAGGGATTGCGGCCCATCAGACTCTTGACCTCGGGGTGCTCGGCCAAAATGCCGCGCCGCCGGCCGACATGGCTGCACTGCCCCTCGATATACGTGAAGTCGCCGGTCATTCTCTCGATTATCCGTTAGGCCGCGTTACCGCCGCCGCTTCAATCCCCGGCTTGCGCCATCATGACCGGAGCCGGCTCCTGTACCGGCATCTGGCTCGCAAGCTCCTGGGCGATGTCTTCGAACCGGCGGCAGATCTCGTTGATCTGCGCTTCCGTGTGAGCCGCAGAGACACTGCAGCGCAGAAGCGACTCGCCGTGTGGCGTCCCCGGCGGAACGGCCAGGTTGACATAGACGCCGGCCTCCAGAAGCCGGCTCCAGGCGTAGTAGGCCGTCTCGATATCCGGAAGCTGCACCGCGATGATCGGGCTCGTCGGGGCACAGATCTTGAAGCCCTGCGCCAGGAGCCGCTGATAGACCTCTTCCGCGTTGCGCCACAGACGTTCACGCAGAGTGGAATCGTTGCGGATCTGACGGATCGCCGTGATCACCGACGCCACATTGGAGGGCGCCGAAGAGGCGGTGTACATGTACTGTCGGCTGCAGTAGCGCAGCACCTCGAACCGCGGATGGTTGGACGCGCCGAAACCGCCGACCGACCCAAGGCTCTTGCTGAAGGTTCCGACGTAGAAGTCGACCTGATCGGCAACGCCCTCGGCTTCCGCCGCACCTCGGCCGGTGTCTCCCAAGACGCCGAGGGAGTGCGCTTCGTCGACCAGAAGATAGGCACCGTGCTTGTTCTTGACCTCGGCGAACTCCGCAATCGGCGCGCGGTCGCCCAGCATGCTGTAAATGCCCTCTACGACCACCAGGTGGCTCTTGCCCTCACCCTCAAGGCGACGGAGCCGGCGGTCCAGGTCGGCCGGGTCGTTGTGGCGGAACCGCACGATGGTCGCGCCGCTTAGCCGGGCACCGTCGTAGATGCTGGCATGCGAGTCCGCATCGATCAGCATCACGTCTTTCGGGCCCGCCAGGCCGACCAGCATCCCCAGGTTCGCCTGGTACCCCGTCGGAAAGCCCAAAGCATGACGGCAGTTCATGAAACTGGCCAGCTCGTCTTCCAGCTGGCGGTGGTTCGAATAGGTCCCGTTCGCGATTCGCGACCCGGTCGTCCCCGTCCCGTGTTTGCGGATCGCCTGGGCAGCGGCTTCGATACAGGCCGGATCGAAAGTAATGCCGAGGTAATTGTTGGTTCCGGCGAGGATCGTCCGCCGTCCGTTGACCATGGCTTCGGTGGGCGAATAGACCTCCTCCAAACAAACGCCGAAAGGGTCGGCGCCTGCGTCCAGGAGCTGGTCGTGGCGGACGGCGATGTCGCCGTACTTGTCGAAAATATCCGTCATGCGCGGTTTTCCAAACGCGCGACGACGATCCGAACGAGATCCTGTGTGGTCTCGACGTCCGAGACCATGTTCACGGGGATATCGATCTCAAAGCGATCTTCTATTTCCATTATTAGATCCATAGCTGCCACCGAATCGATGTTCAGATCTGACATCAGTCTCGTCGATGTCGTTATTTCGATACCTTCGGCATTATAAACCTCCAATATATTCCGTATGCTTTCAAAGGTCGCTTGGTGATCCGCCTCAACCATTTTGGATTCGCTTTAACCATCGAAAAGCAATTTGGCCGGATTGTAGGAATACAGAAAAGGGCGTCAAGGCTTGACTCCGGGTCAAAAGAACAGGTGCGGCATTAGAGCCATCCAGCCTGCCGATACCAAGCGATCGTGGCCAAAAGGCCCTGGTCCAACTGGACCTCGGGCTCCCATCCCTCCAGTTCCGACGACTTTCCATCGCAACTGACCCAGTCGGGGTGAGAGAACTCGTTCAACTTACCTCGCGTCCAGATCGGTGCCCGGCCCAGAAGCGAGGCAACCCCCTCGCTTCCCGCTGCGGTTGCCCAGAGGACCGGCTGCGGCACAGAGACGGCGCGCACCCGCCGATCGAGCTGTCGTGCCGCGATCTCCGGAAGCTCGCTCCAGGCATATCCGCCGGCCCGCCCATCGTCCACTTCGGCGATCCCGCCAGACCAGGCTTTCTGCCGCAGCAGATGCTCGACGAGGTTTTCCAGGTCCGACAGATACAAAAGCGAGAAGCGATTGTTCAACGGAGCCGGCAGAATCCCCAGTCCGCGATTGAGTTGCTGGAACAGGCCGAAGGTGGCGCGGTCGCCCGGTCCATAAACCGCCGGCAGACGCAGGCAAAAATGCTCGAGCCCCGCCGCCTCGCGGACCAGCGCCCTTTCGCCGCCGAGCTTGCTCCCGGCATAGGCGGAAACGCCGGGCTCGCGGGCCGCCAGGGACGACAGCAGCAGAACGCGCGGCCTGGAGGCGGACTGCGCCGCGAGCCGGACCAGGCGGGCCGTGCCGGTCTCGTTGACCGCCGTGAAATCCGCAGCCCGGCGCGCCCGTATGGCGCCGGCGCAATGCACCAGGGTCGCAGCGCCGTCCAGCAGGCGGCGGAGGCTGTCCTCCCGATCGAGAGCCCCACGCACCACCTCGACGCCGAGCGCCTCAAGCTCCGGATCGGGGCGGCGGAGCAACAGGCGCAAGGGGATCGCGCGCGCACTCAGACGCTTGACCAGCGCACGACCGATGAAGCCGCTCGCGCCGGTCACCGCGACCGGCGCTTTCGCCAGCACCGACGCCTTGGCCTGCGCGTAAGTCGCCATCTTACTTCAGCCGCTGTCGGTCGCTGAACGCAGAGGTTCGAGCGTCACCAATGGGGCGGCGGGCCGGCTCAGGCTGAGGGGTTCGAGCCTGTCACCGAGATAGCTCGCCTTGACGGCAGCGCGGCTCAATTTGCCGGAAGAGGTAAAGGTGAGCGAGCGGGTCGGAACCAGCATGACCTCAGGATCGACCCCGGCGACCAGACGACTGGCGCCCTGCATATCCCGAACCAGGGTCTGGCGCGCGTCCTCGTCGGTCAAACGGCACTCGGCCACGATGACCACGCGCTCGCCCTTGATATCATCCTCGACGCAGAAGGCGGCGACACCGCCGGTCCGCAGATCCGGCAATTTCTCCAGGGCCCACTCCAGATCGTGCGGCCAGATGTTGCGCCCGTTGCTGATGATCAGATCCTTTTGGCGCCCGGTGACCACCAGTTCGCCATCGGCGAGATACCCCAGGTCGCCGGTATCCAGCCAGCCGTCCTCGGTCACGGCGCTTTGCGTGGCACCCTCGTCCTGGAAGTAGCCCTCCATCAGACTTGGGCCCTTCACGTGGATAGACCCGATTTCCCGGTCCGGCAGCACCCTGCCGCCGTTGTCGCGGATCTCGACTGAATGATCCGGCAAGGGACGTCCGCAAACCACGACGGTCCGCGCCCTCTTGGCGGATCCATTGCCGAGCTTCGCAACGGGCAGAGCCTGATGCAGCACCTCGCAGGCACGGCGGTCGATACGATCCGTCTTCAAGCCCCGCCCCAGAGGCGCGAAGCTGACGGCCAGCGTCGATTCCGCCAAGCCGTAGCTCGGCAGGTACGCCCGCTGGTCGAACCCGAAGGACGCGAACTGCATGGCGAACTGCTCCAGCACATCCGCACGGATCATTTCCGCCCCGACACCGGCAACGCGCCAGCGCGACAGGTCGTACGTACCGCCCTGCGCCTTCGCCGCCCGACGTACGCACAGGTCGTACCCCATGGTCGGCGCGAAGGAGATCGTCGCGCCATGATCCGAGATGATCTGAAGCCACAGCAGCGGACGCTTGGTAAAGGCCGAGGTCGGCAGATAGTCGGCGGAGAACTGGCCCATCATCGGCGTGATGGAAAAACCGACCAGACCCATGTCGTGGTATAGCGGTAGCCAGGATGCACAGCGATCGCCGGACTCGAGCGCCAGACCGTGACGGGCGATGCCCAGCACGTTGCTGGTCACACCGCGCTGGGTGATCATGACACCCCGCGGCATGCTCGTGCTACCCGACGAGTATTGGATATAGGCCGGATCCTCCTTGCCCAGAGGACGAAGATCGCCCCGACTCTCCGGAAGATCGCGGAAATCGCCCGGCGTGCCAACCATCCGGATGGCCAGACCCTCGGCCGCTTCGCGCAGGACGTCGATCATGTCGGCTTCGGCAACTGCCAGCGACACGTCGGCCGCCGAGAGCATGGCACGCAACCGCTCGACATAGGCGCTGCGGCCGCCGAGGTTCGTGCTGATCGGAAGCGGAACGGGGATCAAGCCGGCATACTGGCAGGCGTAGAAGAAGATCATGAAGTCCGCGGAGGTGGTCGCGATCAAGCCGACGCGGCTACCACGCGGGAGCCCCATGCCGGTCAGGCGCAGCGCCACCTCCACACTGCGCTCACGCAGCTCGGCATAGGGCAGCACCGCTTCGAGCTGGCCGCGGCCAGAGAAGAAATTGCAGCCCGTCTCACCACGCGCCGCATAGTCGAGCCCTTCGGAGAGGGTCTCGAAGGTCGCGAGGCGGAGATCGAGATTGCTGTTGATTGTCGGTGTCGGTAGGAGCGTCACTGGTTCACTTCACCTAGGTCAGGCCGTAAATACCCAAACTGACTCACAGCCGTTATCTCCCCCTTCTCGTTCTTCTCATCGAACAGCTTGCCGCCCCAGGAGACCCCTGGAGGTGCAACGCCACGGTTTTGCCGGATCGACCCGACCGAGATCTAATGCCCCCAGGCCTCTCGAACAATGCCTTAACAGGTCTCGAAAGCGACCAACATAAGCCTGACTCTCCCCTAGATTGAGTGGCCAGTTGAAGGGAATCTGCAGGGGAAACCCAACGCGCTCTTTGCCAGCCAACTCCCAAGACGCTGTCTACGGCAGAGGCGCCGAGACAAGTAATATTCGTCTAAAGTTACATCAGCTTGTCATATTTAGTGGCGATTCGCCTCCGGTTTTCGGGCTTTCTCGTGACATCCGATCACCCGCAGCCCGCCTTCATCCGTTTGATCAAACAGCGATAAGGAAGAGATGCGGCGCGATCAGTTCCCAAACGTCGTTCGATGACCAACAAAAAATCAGATCTAAAGCCTCTCTTCACGGGCAGTTCTAGACAAATCAACTTTTACTACAGAGTTCGAGGACAAGCCGGAGCGCCCGATTCAAGCTGTTTGGCCGAGCCCGCGACGCAAACTTTACAAGAGGTCGAAACACTGCAAGGCGATCAGCCAAAAGGGTTTTCTACGTTACAACGGACTCCGGCGACCGTTGCTCAAAAGGCTTTCCGAACGCTTTCATGCTACGTTTGAGACAACTTTTTCATACCCAGTGGGCTGCAGAACTGCTGTGGAAACACCGAGCGGGAAGAACGCCCCCCGATCGGCGCCGCAAGCGGACAGACCGCTGAATACTGGAAATTGTAGCCTCCACCCGAGCTGGGCTGCCCGCAAACCGGCGCGCGGACAGATCCGCGACCGCCGCTACGACGGGCGCCGCTCACGCCGCGTTCCCCTCGCACTCGAACCGGATCCGTGCCATCCGAGCGCGCCTGCCGGTCTCGGACAGACAGACGCCCAAGACCCGCTCAAGTCTAACCTTGCACAGTGTCGGGCCCCGGACTCAGGACCCGGCGTCGACTTCGAGAGACTCGCGCAAGGCGGCCTTCATCAGTTTGCCGTTCGCATTGCGCGGCAGGGGACGGTCGAGAAAGACGAAACGGTCCGGGACCTTGTAGTCGGACAAGCGTGCGGCGCAGAAGCTTCGCAGGCCGTCCCGGTCTTCGACACCGTCCCGAGGATGAACGACCGCGAGTATCTTCTCCCCCAGCACCGGATCGGCGAAGGACAGGACGGCGGCCTCGGCGACGGTGGCATGGGCGGCCAGAACGTTCTCGACCTCGGCGCTGAAGACCTTGTAGCCGCCGCGATTGATCATGTCTTTCTTGCGATCGAAGACGCGGAGATAACCGTCCGGGCTCATGGCGCCGATGTCGCCGGAGCGCCAGAAACCGCCGACGAAGGAGTCACGCGTCGCCTGCGGGTTGTTCCAGTAGCCCGCGACCACCATCGGACCGCCGATCCAGACTTCGCCGGTCTCTCCCCGATCCACTTCACAGCCGTCGTCGTCCATGACCCGCACTTCGGCGCAGGGAAGGGAGCGGCCGACGCTGTCGCTGCGCGCCGCCTTGTCGCCCAGCGGCATGACGGTGGTCGGGGAGGTCGTCTCGGTCGCACCGTAGGCATTGGCCAGGGCGAGGCGCGGCAGGGTATCGGCCAGCGCGGCAATGGTCGCCGGCGGCATGGGCGCGCCGCCGTAGGCACCCACGCGCCAGGCCGACAGATCGTAGTCGGGGAGGTTCGCGCGCAGCAGGCAGAGTTTGTACATGGCCGGCACCATGACCGTCATCGTCATGGCCTCCCGCGCCGCAAGCGACAGGAATTCGGGCACCGCGAAGGTCTCCAGGACGATGACGGCGCCGCCTGCCGAAAGGGGCGCCATGATGCAGGCGATCAGACCGGTCACATGGCTCGCCGGAACCGCCAGCATGGCGCGGTCGTCCGGGCCCAACCGAAAGCAATGCCGATAGTGCAGGCAAGAGTGAACGATGTTCAGGTGGCTGAGCATCGCGCCCTTCGGGTGACCCGTGGTTCCCGAGGTGTAGAGGATGACGGCCGTATCCTCCTCACCGCCCACCGCTGCAGTAGTGGAAGATCCTGCGCCGGCAAGCAGACTTTCGAAGGTGACCGTCGCGCCACCGCTATCGACACTGCTGCCATCGACCCCGTCGCATCTGCCCTCCAGGCCGATGCGCAGAGTCAGTTCGGGAACCGCGTCGGGCGCGGGAACGCGGCCGGCGAGACCGCTCTCGTAAACCAATCCGCGCGCGCCGCAGTCATTCAGAATGTAGGCCAGTTCCAAAGTCTGCGCGCGGACACTGAGCGGCACGGCGATCAGGTCCGCACGAACGGCCGCCAACAGAGCGACCAGGAACTGCCAGCGGTTGGCGATCAGCAGACCGAGACGACACCCCGGTTCGAGCCCGAGGTCCCGATATCCAGCGGCCGTGGCCGAGACCAGCCGATCGAGCTCGGCAAAGCTGAGCCGACGACTGCCGTCCACCACGGCGTCGCGGTCCGGATGAGCTTCGACCGCCGAGCGGAACATCGCGTCGAAACTGGCCGGCCGCTCGGCGAAGCAGGTCACGACCCGATCGCCGAAGTGTCCCTCGCGGCGCGTCGCCGGCACCGGCTCCTCGGGCGTAACCATGGCGGCGATTCCTACTCGGCGGCCAGCTCGTCGGGCAGCGTGTAGTAGGCCGCCCCGCGGCCGAGATGCGCGCGCGCCTGTTTGAGTTCGCGCCGCGCCACCGAGCGGATATGGACCTCATCGGGACCGTCGATGAAGCGCAGGGCCCGGCCCCAGGTCCAGAGGAACGACAGTGGCGTGTCGGGCGTCAGTCCCATGGCCCCGAAGATCTGCATGGCGCGGTCGACGACCTGCGTCTGCAGCCGCGGTACGATGACCTTGATCGCCGAGACCTCGTTGCGCGCCGCCTGGTTGCCCTGGGTATCGATCAGCCAGGCCGCCCGCATGACGTAGAGCCGTGCCTGATCGATCTCCATGCGCGAGAGAGCGATCCACTCCGCAACCTGGTCATGCTCATGCAGATACTTGCCGAAAGTCTTACGCTCCATCGCGCGTTCGCAGGCCAACTCCAGTGCCAGTTCGCATTGGCCGATCGAGCGCATGCAGTGATGAATCCGGCCCGGCCCGAGACGCGCCTGCGCCAGAGCGAAACCCGCCCCTTCCTCACCCAGCAGATTGACGGCCGGCACCCGCACGTTTTCGAACAGCACCTCGCAGTGCCCCTCCGGAGCGACGTGATGCATGATCGGCAGGTTGCGCACCACTTTGACGCCCGGCGTGTTCATCGGCACCAGAACCATGGAGTGGCGACGGTGCGGGTCGGAGTCCGGCGCCTGGTCCGAAACTCCGAGCACGATGGCGACCTCGCAGCGCGGATCGGCCGCGCCGGTGATGAACCACTTCCGTCCGTTGACGACATAGTCGTCGCCGTCACGCAGAACGGTGGTCTGGATATTGGTGGCGTCCGAGGAGGCGACATCGGGCTCGGTCATGGCGAAGCAGGAGCGGATATCGCCGTTCATCAAAGGGACCATCCAGCGCGCACGCTGCGCGTCGGTGGCGAACATGTGGAGCAACTCCATGTTGCCCGTGTCGGGCGCCGAGCAGTTGAACACTTCGGACGCCCAGTAGATGCGCCCCATGATCTCGGCCAGGGGCGCGTATTCGAGATTGGTCAGGCGCGTGCCCGGCTCGTCGTCGCGCAGCGCCGGCAGGAAGAGGTTCCAAAGACCCTCGTCCTTGGCGAGCTGCTTCAAATCCTCGACGCAGGCCGGCGGAAAGACGCCGGCCTCCGTTTCGCGCAGCCACTCCTTGTGGGCCGGAACGACATGGCGGTCCATGAAGTCGCGCAGTCGCGCGCTGAGTTCCTCGACCTTCGGCGACATTGAAAAGTCCATGGTCTAGCTCCCTTGGTTGCTGCCCGGCCGTCAGGCCCTTTCGGCGATAATCCTGTCCGCCCGCCGCGCGAAGGCGACGCCGAGCGCGCCGACCTGTTCCGCGTTTTCGGCCGCCGCCGTCCCGGCCTTCGCGCGCGCGGCAATGCCCTCGAAAATCACGGCGAAACGGAACAGCGAAAAGGCGAGATGAAAGGCGCTGACACGGTCGTTGCGGCCGCTGCGCTCGTAGTAGAGATCGAGGTACTCCGCTTCCGCGGGAATGCCCAGCGCGCCGAGATCCAGCCCAAGCAGGCCGCCGTACTCCTCCGGCGTCGAGTGATAGGCGATGCAGTTGAAGGCGACATCGGCCAGGGGATTGCCCAGTGTCGAAAGCTCCCAATCGAGCAGCACGACGGCGCGTGGCGCGTCGGGCGCAAACAGCAGGTTGCCGAGCCGCAGATCGCCATGACAAAGGGTGGTTTCCGTGTCGTCCGGCAGGTGATCCGTCAGCCAGTCGCGCACCCGCTCCAGCTCCGGGACGACACGCGTGCTGGAGAGTTCGAGCTGCCGCGACCAGCGCCGCATCTGGCGCGTGAAGTAGCCGCCCACCCGGCCGAAACCGCTCAAGTCCGCCGCCTCCCAATCGACCTGGTGAAGGCGCGCCATCACCTCGTTCATCGAGTCGTAGATGGCGGCGCGCTCCCCGGCGCCCAGCTCCGGAAGCGCGCAGTCATGAAACACCCGGCCCTCCACGTATTCCATGACGTAGAAGGGCGTGCCGATCACGGCCGGATCGTCGCAGAACAACCAGACGCGCGGCACCGGCACCTGTGTCTCCGCCAAGGCCGAGAGAACCCGGAATTCGCGGTCCATGGCATGCGCCGAGGGCAGAATATCGCCACTCGGCTGCTTGCGCAGAACGGCTTGCCCGGCGCTGCCCTTCAACCGATAGGTGGGGTTCGACTGGCCGCCGGTCAGCCTCTCAAGGCCGCGCAGCTCGCCCAAGCCGGAGAGACGGCCTTTGAGAAAGCCGGTCAGCGCCGCAAGGTCGAAATCGGGTTGAGCGGCCGCCTCGGCCGTCATGCCGGCGCCTCCCCTGCGACCGCGACCAGGTTTGCGCCCCGTTCGATCACGAACTCACGGTCGAACAGGGCGTGAGAATGATTCAGCTCCGACTGACTCACTACCACCGAGAGATTCTGCTGCCGGAGTCCGAAGATGACGTCAGACAGACGCTGACTGAGCGCGGGCGCGACTCCTTCGAAGGGTTCGTCCAGAAGCAGCAGACGCGTGCCGACCGCCAAGGCGCGGCCGAGCGCCACCATCTTCTGCTGGCCACCCGACAGCAGCAGGGCGCGCCGCCCGGCCATCTCTCTCAGCTCCGGCAGGATCTCGTAGACCACCGACAGTCGCTCCGGACCGTCGAGCGCGGGCGTGACCCAGGTCGGCAGAAGCAGGTTCTCTTCGACCGTGAGCTCCGGCACCAAGCCGCGATCTTCGGGCATGTAGCCGATGCCGAGGCCGGCGCGATGATGGACGGGCACCTTGCGAAAGTCCTCGCCACCGAACATCACCTGGCCCCGACGCAGCTTGACCAACCCCATCACCGCCCGCATCAGCGTCGTCTTGCCGGCGCCGTTGCGGCCCGTGAGGCCGACCATCTCGCCTTCCTTCAGGTCGAGCGAGAAGCCGCGAAGCGCCTCGACGGCGCCAATCATCACATGCGCATTGTCGACTCGAAGCATGGCCCTACCTCGCGGTTCCGGTGACGTAGCGTTGCACCTCGATGTCCGAGAGCACCTCGTCCGGCGCATCGTCGGCGATGATCTTGCCGGCATAGAAGGCGAGCACCCGGTCGGCGTAGCGCGTGACGATGTCCATGTCGTGCTCGACGAAGAGCACGGTGACCGGTTCGCCCTCGACAGCCGCCATGACGGTGTCCATCAGGCCGAACTTCTCTTCGGAGCTCACCCCGCTGGTCGGTTCGTCGAGCAGCAGGACTTTCGGACGGCGCACCAGGGCCATCGCGATATCGAGCAGTTTGCGAACGCCTCCCGGCAGTTCGGAAACGGGACGGTCGGCGTAGGCAGCGATCTCGAAACGCTGCAGAATCTCGGCCGCCTGTTCGCTCGCACCCTGCGCTCCCGCGTGGCGGAAGAAGGAGAAGCGCGGCCCGGAGGCGCCGACCCCGACCAGGATGTTCTCGCGTGGCGTCATCGCCTCGCAGAGCTGGGGAATCTGAAAGGACCGGCAAACGCCCATCTGGGTGATCCGGCGCGGCGTCATGCCCGTGATCGGCTGATCGGCCAGCAGGATGTCCCCCGTGTCCGGAGCCAGGTAGCCGGTCACCATGTTCACGAAGGTGGTCTTGCCGGCTCCATTCGCGCCGATCAAGGACAGCCGCTGGCCGGTCGGGACCTCGACATTGATGTCGGAGGCCGCAACCACGGCCCCGAAATTCTTGTTGAGACCCTTGGCTTGCAAGATGACGGGCGTGCTCATGGCGCCGCCTCCTTCCTGCGCTCGAGACCGCCCGGGTCGGGCACCGGCGGAGGTTTTCCGCGCCCAAGCCGCTTGCTCAGCTCCTCCCAAAGCGATCCCAGCCCGTTCGGGAGAAAAAGGATCACGACGAGCAGGAAGGCGCCGAGCAGGAGCTGCCAGGTCTCCGGGAAGTAACGGTTCGAGAAGGAACGCACGAGCTCCAAAATCAGCGCGGAGACGAAGACGGCGCTCACGCTGACATGACCCGACAGAATAGCGATGAAGACGAACTCGCCAGACGTCGTCCAGAAGGAGAAGAGGGGATCGACATGCCCCAGAGCGAGGCCGTTCAAGGTTCCGCCGATCCCGCCGAAGCCGGCTGCGATGACGAAGTTGCGAACGGTGATGCGGAACACCGAACTGCCCAGGTACTCGACGCGTAGCTCGTTTTCCCGCACGGCCTTCGCCACGAGACCGGGCATGGAGTCGAAGTAGAAACGGC
The DNA here is from genome assembly GCF_003572205.1 of Algihabitans albus. Taxonomy (NCBI): domain Bacteria; kingdom Pseudomonadati; phylum Pseudomonadota; class Alphaproteobacteria; order Rhodospirillales; family Rhodovibrionaceae; genus Algihabitans; species Algihabitans albus. The sequence continues at coordinate 317,555 of NZ_QXNY01000006.1, read as the reverse complement.
AGAAGGTCGCCGCCGTCGCCGCAATCACGACCGCCACGCCATAGAGCGCGAGATCGGATGCGCCCACCCCAGGCGCCCAGCCCAGGAACGTCGGCTCGGGAACGTTGAAACCGTCGGAACCGCCGATGGCGTTCTGCTTGACCAGGATGCCGTACAAGACCATCGAAAGCGCCACGGTCAACATGGCGAAGAAGATACCGCGGTAGCGCGCGATCAGCGGGCCGACCAGCAATCCGACCAGCGTACTGGCGCCGCCGCCGATGGCGAGAAGCAGGAAGACGTCCGAGACGCCCAGTCGGCTGGCGACCAGTCCCGAGGTATAGGCGCCGATGCAGTAGACCATGCCCTGCCCGAAGGAGACCAGACCGCCCCGCATCAGGACGACGATCCCGAGCGCGACGAGACCGTAGCCGGCCGCCTTGGTGGCGGTGAACAGCAGCCAGTCCGGGAGCAGGAGGCCGATGAGAAACAGAGTGACGCCGCCGAGCAGGCCGGCGGCCACGATGTGCGATGCCTTGCGATGGGTCATTGCTTAGACCTTCCGGGCCTGCACGCGCTGGAACAGACCCTCGGGACGGAAGATCAGCACCACGGCCATGACCAGATAGATGATGAAAATCTCGGCTTCCGGCAGTTGGTAGACGGCGGCGGCACGCGCGATGCCGACGATCAGGGCGCCGATCGCCGCGCCGGGAATGCTGCCCAGGCCGCCGATGATCACGACCGCGAAGGACAGGATGATCACGCTGACGCTGATGCCCGGCTGCACCGAGATCAAGGGGCTGGTGAAGGCGCCGGCGAGCGCCGCCAGGAAAACACCGACGAAGAAGGCCAGCATGTAGACCCGGGCGACGTTCACGCCCATCGCCGCGCTGAGTTCGCGATTGTGAATCACCGCGAGTACGATCTTGCCGATCCGTGTGCGGTTGAGACCGAACCAGGTGGCGAGACCGCAAACCACCGCCAGGACGATCAGCAGCAGGTCGTAGCCGACGTAGTACAGCCCGGCGAATTCGAGATTGCCGAACAGCTGGCGCGGTTCGAACACGAAGTAGGGATTGACGCCCCAAATCAGCTTGCTGATGTCTTCGAGCATGAGAAAGACGGCGTAGGTCACGAGCAGAATCAGCACCTCGTCGCGGCCGTAGAACAGCCGCAGCAATCCGCGTTCGAGCAGAGGAGCGAGCGCCACCGCCACGGCCAGCGCCGCGATCAGCATCGCCAGCAGACTGAAGGGCGCCGGGAGGCCGAGGCCGTTGAACAGGGCGACCATCGAGGCCGCGGCGTAAGCCCCGATCGCATAGAGGCTGCCGTGGGCGATATTCAACATGCGCAGAACGCCGAAGACGAGCGTCAGGCCAAGCGCGACGATGAAAAGCCAAGACGCGTAGATCACCCCGTCGATCAGGATGCTCAGCAGAACGTCCATAGGTCGCTTTCCCGTTCCCTGGGTTCGGTGATTTCGGGACGCCGTCTCGCGGCGGCCGCCGGACGGAGCGGATGGCTCCGCCGGCGGCCGTCCCGCTTAGAGACTCAGGCCGGACTGCTCACCCGGATTGCCCACCGGGATCGCTCCGGGTTCGCACCGGCCCGCAGCGTCACTCGCAGACGGCTCCCGGAAAGCCGGCGTTGATCCAGTCGGTGCTGTTCTGATCCGCCGGCGGATTGACGCACTCCGCCGCGAAACGCTGGATGTCGCCGATCACGACGTTGCCGTCGCCGTCGCGCACCGTGCGGCCGATGGCGGTCGGCTGGATCGCCTGATGCCCATTCCCCAGGGCCATTGTGATGGTGCCGCCCGGGGACTCCCACTCCAACCCGCGAAGCTGCTCCCGAATCTCGTCAGCCGTCGGCTTGGAGCCGCCGTTCGCGTCCATGGCTTTCTCGACCGCCGTCTTGAGGCCGAACAGCGCCTGCACCATGCGATAGGGTGCCTGAACCGGGATGACGCCGTACTCGGCCTCATAGGTCTCGAACCACCAACGGTTCAGAGGCGTGTCCGGAGACAGAAGGCCGTAAGCCCCGCGCGCGCCGATGATCAGACCCTCCGGCATGTTGTTGCCAAGCGGCGGAATGACGTGATCGGCAGCACTCAGCACGCCTTGCGATCGTTGAAACATGCCGCGCGGCGACGCCTGAAGGATCAGGGCCTGGAGGTCGCCGCCCCAAAGAGACGAATGCACGACATCTACACCCTGACGCATCAGCGCGGAGACCTCGGTACCGTACTGACCGGCTCCGAAGGCCGGGAACAACTCGGCCTCGACCGTCGCGTCGGGGTAGATCTGGGCCATGGAGGCGGTGAAATCGCGCCAGCTGTCGTGGCCCCAGGCGTAATCCTGGTTGATGCCTGCGATGCTGTCGACCTCGACGCCTTGGGCTTTCAGGTAGCGGGCGAGCGCGACGTTATCCATCGTCGCATGGGCCGCCGTGCGGAACACGTACTCGTAGGAACCGTCTTCGAACACACGCGGGGTTCCGCAGTCGTAAAGGATCGTCAAGGCCTGAAGCTCGTCGGCGACCGGCGAAACGGCAAGGCAGTCCCCCGAACTCACATAGCCGACGACCGCATCCACTCCCTCGCGTTGAACCAGATTGCGAAACTCCTGCACCTGCTTCGTCGCGCCGCCCGCTTCGTCGATCACGATCGGTTCGATCTCGATCCCGCCGAAGCCCGGCGTATCGTAGGGCGGAGGGACTTCGCCGGCGTTCAGTTTGTCGATCAGCAGCTTGCCACCGTCCCACGCCGGGACGCCGAAGCTCTCGGCCGCCTGGCCCGACAAAAAAGTCACCACACCGATCTTGAAAGTTTCGGCCACCGCCATCCCGGCCAGCGGGCCGGAGAAGGCCAGCACGGCCGCCCCGGTCGTCAAGAGGCTTTTCAGCGCCGTCTTCGCGGGTCTTTGCTTGCTCATTTAACATCCTCCCGAGCTTTTATTCGTTGCATTCACGGGGCCGTCCACTGCCCCGCTTCGTCGCACCGTCGACGCCGGCGGGCTGTCTTTTTTGCCCGATCACCGACGTCTGTTCCACCGCTCACCGGCGGTTTCGGTCTCTCAGTTCGCCATGTTCTCCACCAACAGTGCCATGCCTTGTCCGGCGCCCATGCACATGGAAATCACCGCGAAGCGCCCGCCGCTATCTTCCAGATGCTGCAGGGCCACCAGCATCATACGCACACCCGTCGCGCCCGGCGGATGCCCGATCGAGATGCCGCCGCCGTAGAGGTTGGTCCGCGCGCGGGGCACGCCGAGTTCGTGCTCGGCATGCAGATTGACGGCGGCGAAGGCTTCGTTGATTTCGAAGTAGTCGATATCGTCGACCTTCAACTCGTGACGCGCCAACAGCTTGGCGATGGCCGGCACAGGGCCGCACCCCATGATTCGCGGCGGAACGCCGACGATGGCCCAATCCACCAGACGGGCGCGTGGCGCGACACCCTCGCGCTCGAGCGACGCGCGGTCCCCGACCACCACGAAGGCCGCACCATCGGTCACGCCGCTCGAATTCCCAGGCGTCACCCGCCCGCCGTCCCGGAACACGGGCCGAAGCTTGTTCAGTTTCTCCAATGTGATCTGGGGACGCGGAAACTCATCCGCTTGCATGCTGCGCAGACCCTTGCCCTCGGGCACTTCGATCGGGGCGATCTGCTTGGCCAGGAAACCGGAGTCGATCGCCGATCCGACACGCTGCTGGCTGCTGAGCGCGTAGTCGTCCATGGCGTCCCGGGTGTACTGGAAATCGTCGGCGAGATTTTCCGCCGTCTCGCCCATCAATTCCGAGCTGAAGGGGTCTCGGTAGGCCCAGTCCAACGTATCCTGTATCTCTTGCGGGCCGCGCACGGCGCCCCAGCGGGCGCTTGTCAGGGCATAGGGGCCGCGCGAGAAATTCTCGCCGCCGCCGGCCAGCGCGATCTGCCCCTGTCCCGCAATGATCTGTTCCGCCGCCGTGAGAATGGCCTGCGTGCCCGACCCGCAGGCGCGCGAAACGTTCAGAGCACAGCTTTCGACCGGCATGTCGACCTTGAGCGCAATCACACGGCTGGCGAAGTAGCCGTCGTGATCGACCGGCAGGACGTTGCCCCAGACCAGGTGATCCACCTTCGCGGCCGAGAGGCCGGCCTTGTCCAGACAGGCACGGGCGGCGTGACTCCCAAGTTCGGTCATCGGCGTGTGGCGCAGAGACTTGCCGAAGTCGCCGAAGGGCGTCCGCATACCGCCGGCCAATACAATCTCGGTCATGCCTTGCTCCTTACTCTTACCGGGTCTTTCGCCCTTGCGGTTTCTGGCAGCGCGCCCTCCCGGTCGACCGGCACGTCGATACTGATTCCCGCCATCTCATAGCCACGCCTGAAGTCGACGATGTGCTTGCGCATCCAATCCTCCGCCACGCGGGCCTCGCCGCTTTTGAGAGCGGCCAGCACCCGGCTGTGCGCCTCGACCAGGCGGTGGCCGGACTGGGGGAGTTGCGGCATCATCAGGTCGGCTGCCGGGAACAGGAGCAGGGCGGCGGGCTCGCGCGCCAAGATCCAGGCGGGATTCCCCGTCGCTTCCGTCACCATGCCGTGAAACTCGATATCGAGCTGGGTGAAACTGCGGCCCAGCTCGACAGCCTCGACGGTGCGGGCGAGGTTGTCTTCCAGCGCCCGGATCTGTTCGGCCCCGATCCGCTCCGCCGCCAGCGCGGCCGCCCCCGGTTCGGTGACCATCAGCACCTCCCAGAGTTCGCGGAAGGTGACCTGCTGCAGGACCAGTGCGCGGCTGGCGCGCGACGACAGCTCCTCCTGTCGCGGCACGGCGGCGAATAGCCGGCGGCCGCCTTCGCGGCGCACCAGCCCGGTCTGCTCCAGCAGACGCAGACCCTCGCGGGCCGTCGAGCGGTTCACGCCGAGCTGTCCGGCAAGGGCCGTCTCCGACGGGAGCCGGTCTCCAGGTCTCAGCCGGCCGGAGAGAATTTCCTCCTCGATCGTCTCGAAGACCACCCGGTAGGCCGGCGCAACCTTCAGTTTCGCGAAATGCGGTTCGCGGGTCTTGGCTACGGCGGGCCCGATCTCGGCAGACCCGACGTCAGCGGCCTTCGCCTCGTTGCGTTGATCGACCGCGCGCCGCACTCTCTCCGCCTTCCCGGTCACCGACTTTTTTTGCGATCCGACGCCACCGCACCTTCGAGGCGCGTCGGCTCGGACTCGGCTATTCGTTCGATTGTCGGACAAACGAAGTGTCACGCATGCCGCCCTACTCGGTCAAGGCCACCGTACGCTGCAGTGCAGCGGGCTCAGCAGCGCGTAGAAAGGCCGCCGAAGCGCCCCCCGTCCGCCCAGCCTGCGTCCGCCTGGGAGGATCGCGCGTTAACGGCCGCGAAACCGCGGCACACGTTTCTCCACGAAGGCCGAGACGCCCTCGCGGAAGTCCTCTCCGGCGGCACCCGCGACGAAGGCGCGGCGCTCGCGGTCGAGCTGATCGGTCAAACCGTCTCCGGTCGATGCAGCCAGAAGCGCCTTGAGACGACCGTAGGCCGCCGTCGGCCCGCCGCAGAGACGCTCCGCCATGGCGGCGGTCTCGGCTCCCAAGCGTTCGGCCGGCACGACGCGGTTGATCAAGCCCCACTCCAGAGCCTGGGCGGCGCCGAAGCGGTCCGAGAGAGCCGCGATCTCGAAGGCCCGGCGCAGGCCAAGGATACGCGGCAAGTGATAGGTCGAGCCGCCGTCGGGCGACGCCCCGATCGCGCTGTAGGCAAGAGTGAAGACCGTGTCCTCGGCGGCAAGAGCGAGATCGGCCGCCAAAGCCAGGCTCAGACCCGCCCCGGCGACCGCCCCGTGCAGCTCGGCGATCACCGGCTTCGGCAGGCGGCGCACCCCCTCGATGGCCCGATGGAACGGCGTGATGATCGCATCGGCGACCTCGCCGGCCCGCTCGACATCATGGTGGAACGCCCCGATATCGCCACCGGCCAGGAACGCGCGCCCCTTGCCGCGAAGGACGACGCAGCGGACCGCATCGTCCGCCGCCATCTCCACGGCGGCCGCCAAAGCCTCGGCCAACGCGACATCGATGGCGTTCAGCACGTCGGGGCGATTCAGGGTGATGGTGAGAAGGCTGTCTGTCCGTTCGGCGAGAACGACGTCCGCCATAGCTGAGGTCTCCTTCAGATTCGTACGACGGTTGGACTTAGGCGCCGTCGCCGTAGTCGAACCAACCGCGTCCTGTCACGCGGCCGTCGCGGCCGGCCCGAACCATTTGCTTGAGCAGCGGCCTCGGCATGAATCGCGGCCCGTAGGCCTCGTGCAAAATCTCCTGCACCTGCAGTGTCAGGTGATTGGTCACCCGATCCATCAGCTCGTAGGGTCCGACAGGGTGGCCGAGGCCGAACTTACAGGCCGCATCGATATCGGCGGGGCTGGCGACCCCTTCCTCGACCAGGCGGTTCGCCTCGATCCAAAAGGCGTGAAGCAGGCGGTTGACGGCGAAACCCGCCACGTCCTTGACCCGGATCGGCTCCTTGCCCGCAGCGCGACAGGCAGCCATCGCCGCGGCAACGACCTCCTCGTCGGTGTCAAAACCGGGTATGACTTCGACCAGCTTCATCCGTGAGACGGGTGAGAAGAAATGCATGCCGAGAAATCGCCGCCGCCGCTCCGGCCGGAGACGACCTGCCAAGACCGAAATCGAGATCGACGAGGTGTTGCTGGCGAGAATCGCCCCGGCATCCGTCAGATCGTCGAGCCGCCGCAAGACCTCGGCTTTCACCTCTTCGTCTTCGAAGACCGCTTCGATCAAAAGCTGCCGGTCGGCCTGCTCCTCCAAATGCGAAGCCGTGTCCAGGCGCGCCAGCGTCGCCTCGGCCTCTCCGCTGCTGCAGCCCCCACGGGCGACGGCCTTGTCGAGCAGTCCAGTCAGGCGGTCGACGGCGCGGCCGAGCTGCTCGGGACTGCTGTCCGTCAGCCGAACATCCGCCCCGGACAAGGCGAAGACCAAGGCGATCTCCGTTCCCATCATCCCGGCGCCGATCACGCCGACTCGCTCGATGATCAAGACTGTCTCCTTCCCCACTGCGCCAGCACGGCAAAACCCGGCGGTGCCGGTTAGAACCAGGCCGGTTGCATCTCCAAACAGGTTGCGTCCAGCGCCGCCAGGGTGTCGGCCAGGGCCAGAGCTTTCGGCAACTCGAAGCGAAAGACGTAGCGGCAGGTTTGAAGTTTGCCGCGGTAGAAGTCGGTCGTCGGCGCGTCGGGTGCGGCCGCCAGGGCCTGCGAACTCAGGACGGCTTGCCACAGCCAGATCCAAGCCAGGGTCACCTGTCCGGCAAAGGTCATATAGAGGCTCGCGTTGGCCAGATAGGCCCGCTCGCCTTTCCGCGCGGCTGCGGCGACCATCTGCCGGGTCGTGGTCTCCCAGAGGTCCAGGGCGGCCGCCAGACCCGCCGCTTCCTCGGCCAGTCCCGGCTGCGCGGCGGCGGTCTCGGCCGTCGCGCGCATCTCCGCGATCAGGGCCCGCAGGGCGGCGCCCTCCTGCTGCCGGACCTTGCGACCCAGGAGGTCGATGGCCTGAACGCCGTTGGCCCCCTCGTGTATGGGGTTGAGCCTGTTGTCGCGATAGAACTGCTCGACCGGATAGTCGCGTGTATAGCCGTAGCCGCCGAGAACCTGGATCGAGAGGTCGTTCGCCTCCAGAGCCCGCTCGGAGATGTAGGCCTTGTAGATCGGCGTGACGATCTCGAGAAGCAGGCCCGCGCGCGCGCGCCGATCGGACTCGGGATCGAGGGCGCGACGGTCGACCAGAAGCGCCGCGTAGAGCCCCAGGGCGAGCCCCCCCTCCCCGACGGCCTTCTGTACCAGCAGCATGCGGCGCACGTCGGCATGCTCGATCAATCGAATCTGGGGCGCGGCCGGGTCCTTGTCGTCGGGGTGTCGGCCCTGCAGGCGCTCTCGGGCATAGTCCAGGGCATAGAGATAGCCTGTTGCCGCCAGAGCGGCGGCGCCCATCCCGACGCCGATCCGCGCCTCGTTCATCATGTGGAACATGTAGGCGAGGCCCTTGCCCTCCTCGCCGATCAGTTCGCCGATACAGCCGCCGTCTTCGCCAATCGACAGGACGGTGTTGGTGGTGCCCCGATACCCCATCTTGTGATTCAGGCCGGTGACGGTCACGTCGTTCGAGCCGCCGATGCGGCCGTCCTCCCCGACCCGGTCGCGCGGGACGACGAAGAGGGACAGGCCCTTGACCCCGGCCGGGCCGCCGCGGACGCGGGCCAGCATCAGGTTGACGATGGTCTCCGACAGATCGTGGGCGGCGCCGGAGATCCACATCTTGCTGCCGGTCAGCCGATAGCGACCCTCGCCGAGCGGCTCGGCCGTCGTTCGGATGTCGCCCAGGGAAGAGCCGGCCTGCGGCTCGGACAGCGCCATCGTGCCGAAGAAGCGGCCCTCGAGCATCGGCCCGAGGTACCGCCGCTTCTGTTCCGCGTTCGCGAAGCGCTCCAGCAGGTTCGCGGCGGCAATCGTCAGAAAGGGATAGGCGACGGTCGAGATGTTGGCGGCCTGAAACCAGGCGAAGCAGGCCTGGGCGACCACCCACGGCAACTGCATGCCGCCCTGCGCGTAGTCGAAGTTGGCCGAGGTGAAGCCGGCCGCGTTGAAGGCGTCGAGTGCCGACTTGATTTCGGGAATCGTCTCCACCCGCCCATCCCGGAAGCGCGGTTCCTGCAGATCACTCTTTCGATTGTGCGTCCGGAAGCGGTCCCCGGCGATCTGCCGCGCGGTCTCCAAAGCCGCATCGAAGGTATCGCGGCCATGGTCCGCAAAGCGCGGCAGCCGCGTCAGCGCCTCGACGTCGAGCATCTCGTAGAGCAGAAAGTTCAGGTCGCGCGGATCGAGAAGCGGCTCGTTCATCGTCTCACCGCACCAGGAAGCCGCCGTCGACCGTCACGGTGCTTCCGGTCATATAGCGCGATGCATCGGACGCCAGCAGCAGCAAGGCACCGTCCAGCTCCTCCGGCTGGCCGACGCGTCTCACCGGAAGCGCGTTCTCCAGGCGCCGACCGGCCTCGGACTCGAAGAAGCCGCGGTTGATGTCCGTCTCGATGTAGCCGGGCGCGATGGCGTTCACACGCACGCCGCTGCGCGCGAGTTCGTGCGCCATCGCGCGTGTGAGCTGCAGAAGCCCGCCCTTCGAGGCGCAGTAGGGCGAGAGGGAGCCGACCACATCGAGACCGAGTACCGAGGCGACGTTGATGATGTTGCCGCGACCGCGCTCCGCCATGCCTTTCGCCACTTCCCGGGCGACCAGGAAAGCGCCGCGCAGGTTGGTTCCGACGACGCTGTCCCAATCGTCGTCCGCCTGCTCGAGGAAGGGCTTGCTGACGGCGATGCCGGCATTGTTGACCAGGATATCGAGCGGTCCCACCGCCGTTTCGCAGTCGGCGATCGCACGGGATACGGCGGAAGCGTCGGTCACGTCGAGCGCGACGGCGTGGCAGGTCCCGCCCCGCGCCCGCAGCTCGCCGGCCAGTTCGGCCAGCTTACCGGTCTGCCGGGCGGCCAGGCAGACGGCCGCGCCCCGCGCCGCAAGAACCTCGGCGAAGCGACGCCCCAAGCCTTGCGAGGCGCCGGTCACCAGGGCGACGCGGCCCGTCAAGTCGAACAGATCGGCCATGGGCTCACATGTCTCCTTGGGAATGCGATGTCGCCTTGCGAGGTCAAGGCCGGTCCGACAGGTCGGCGCGCAGCACATGCTTCTGGACTTTGCCGGTCGAGGTCTTCGGCAAGTCGCAGAAGATCACTTGCTTCGGGGCCTTGAAGTGCGCCAGCCGGTCCCGGCACCAAGCAATGAGATCCGCCTCGAGGATCGGCTCGGCATCGGGCTTCAGCGTGACGAAGGCACAGGGTACCTCGCCCCAGGTCGCGTCGGGTTTCGCGACGACCGCCGCCTCCAGGACGGACGGATGGCGGTAGAGCGCGCCCTCGACCTCCAGGCTGGAGATGTTCTCGCCGCCGCTGATGATGATGTCCTTCGAGCGGTCGCGGATCTCGACGTAGCCGTCGGGATGCAGGACCGCGAGGTCGCCGGAGTGGAACCAGCCGCCGGCGAAGGCGGCTTGCGTGGCGCTGGGATTCTTCAGGTAGCCCTTCATCAGGGAGCTGCCGCGCATCATCACCTCGCCCAGCGTCTCACCGTCGGCCGGAACGGGTGCGAGAGTCGCGGGGTCCAGCACCGTCATCTCCTCGCAGGCCAGCGTCGGCACCCCTTGCCGCGCCTTTTTACGCGCCCTCTCCTCCAGAGGCAGGGCGTCCCAGGCCGCATGCCAATCGCAGCATCCCGAAGGTCCGTAGGTTTCGGTCAGGCCATAGCCGTGCAGAACGTTGAAACCCAGGGCCTCGATGCGCTCCAGCAGGGATGCGGGCGGCGCGGCGCCGCCGACGGTGTACTCGACCCTGTGGGTGCTGCGTCTCGCCACGCCCTCCGCTGCGTTGATCAGCAGGTTGAGCACGACGGGGGCCCCCGACATGTGGGTCACGCCCTGCGTGTCGATCAGGCTGAAGATCTGCGCCGGGTCGGGCTTGCGCAGGCAGACGTGGGTGCCCGAAAGCGCCGTGATCGCCCAGGTGTTGCACCAGCCGTTGCAATGGAACATCGGCAGGGTCCAGAGGTAGACCGGCAGGGGCGAGAGGCGAAAGGCCAGATGGTTCGCCATGGCCGTCAGGTAGGCGCCGCGATGGTGATAGACGACGCCCTTGGGGTTGCCGGTCGTGCCGCTGGTGTAGTTGAGCGCAATGGCGTCCCACTCGTCGGCGACCTCGGGCCAGACGAACTGGGGGTCGGCGGCCGCCAGCAGCGCGTCGTAGCGGTGGTCGCCGATCGGCTCGGCCGGACCGAAGACGGCGTCCTCGATGTCGATGACGATCGGACGCCGCGACGCTTGATTCAAGGCCCGACGGGCCAGGGGTGCGAGTTCGGGATCGACCAGCAGCACCTTGGACTCGGCGTGCTCCAGAATGAAGGCGATGGCCGCCGCATCCAGCCGCGTATTCAGCGCATTGAGCACCGCACCCAGCATCGGCACGGCGAAATGCGCCTCGAGCACCGGCGGCGAGTTCGGCGCCAGAACCGTCACCGTGTCGCCCCGCCCGACGCCGAGGCCCGCCAGGGCATGGGCCAGCCGCACGCAGCGATCGTGAAAGTCGGTATAGGTCCAGCGCTGCGCGCCATGCACGACGGCAATCTGATCCGGATGGATGCGGGCGGAGCGCGTCAGGAAGGTCAGGGGCGTCAGCGGGCGGTGATTGGCCGCGCAGCGGTCGAGATCGCGGTCGTAGAGTCCGACGTCCGACATAGGGTGTCATATCCTCCCCCGGCGCCGCTTTTCCATGCGGCTGCCGGTGCTTTCACGGCGGACGGCGGCCGTTCCGATCGACCGACCGGCGGCGCGTTCGCCCGAGATTTCGCAGCGGCAGCTTCATCCTGCCGGCCGGTGAAGTGTGCCAGCAGATCCGGCCGTCTTCAATGCAATGTCCGTCTGTCGGACAAATAGAGCAAGAGCTTGGCTGACGGCGGCCGATTCTCGGCGCGGCTCCGGCTCGACGCCGAGGAACCGGCGAGGCGTCCCGCATCGTTCGGGCGGTGCGGAGCGACAATGCAGGACGGTCTTGATTCCGATGAAAGGACTATTGCACCATCGCCCCGTTCAACGTCAGGTGAGCCGCCGAAAGCGGCAGGCCCTTTGCAACGGAAGGACGGTTTCTCTCGAAAGGCGGCGCCGGCCTCCGCCTCGACAAGCCGGCGGGGTACTGGCACCTTCTCAGCAAAACGCCGCCGCGCGGACTATCGTTACCATCACTTGGCGGCACAGCCACATCACCGAGACACCCCACGAAGTCCAGAAGGGTGCAGGTGCAATCGTAGGGAGGACGACTTGCCTGAAAGCGACCCGGCCATCGACAGCCGGGAGGGTCTCTTCGCGCGTCTCCGTTTCGGCTCTCCGGCTCGCCAGGCCGAATTCCGAGAGCTTGGACAGCGTACCTGCGCCGCCTCCCTTCGATCCGTCGATATCGCCGAGAACCAGACGGCCTTCACCGGCCGGCGGGGGCCGTCGTTTCGTGAGCGCTGACCTGCCGCACGGCACGCCGGCCCTGGCGGTCGAGGGCATCACTCTCACCTTCGGCGGACTGCGCGCGCTCAACGAGGTCAGCTTCGACGTCGTCGAGGGCAGCGTAACCTCGGTGATCGGCCCGAATGGCGCCGGCAAGACCTCTCTGTTCAACGCCGTTTCCGGCTTCTATCGCCCCTCCGGCGGATCGGTTCGCCTGTTCGGCACGACCATCGACCAGGTACCGGCGCCCGAGCGCGCCCGCCTCGGTCTTGCGCGCACCTTCCAGAACATCGCGCTGTTCCGCGGCATGACGGTGCTGGACAACATCAAGCTCGGCCGGCACGCCCACATGAGCACCGGACTGCTGGACGCCCTCTGGTACTTCGGCCGGGCACGCCGCGAAGAACTGGAACTGCGCGCCGAGATCGAGTGGCGGATCATCGACTTCCTGGAGATCGACCACATTCGCAATGCACCCGTCGCCGCGCTGCCCTACGGCCTGCGGAAACGGGTGGAGTTGGCCCGCGCCTTGGCGATGCGCCCACGCGTCTTGATGCTCGACGAACCGGTTGCCGGCATGAACCGGGAAGAGACCGAGGACATGGCCCGCTTCATCTTGGATGTGAAGGAAGAATGGGGCGTCACCATCCTCATGGTCGAACACGACATGGGCATGGTCATGGATATCTCCGACCATGTGGTGGTGCTCAACTTCGGCGAAGTGATCGCCGAGGGGGCGCCGCCCGCGGTCGCGGCCAACCCGCAGGTAATCGAGGCCTACCTGGGCGCCGGCGACGTCGGCGACCTGCGCCGCCGCCTGCAGGCCGGCGCGGGGAAGGCGGCCTGATGGACTGGTTGTTCTTCTTCGAAATCTCGCTGGCCGGCCTCGGCACCGGCGGTCTCTACGCGCTGACCGGCCTCGCCTTCGTCCTGATCTACAAGGCGACGCGGGTGGTCAACCTGGCGATCGGCGAACTGCTGATGCTGGGAGCCTACCTGTTCTTCGGCTTCGCGGCGGGCCTGGCCCTGCCCTATTGGATGGCGGTTCTGCTGACCCTGCTGTCGGCCGCCGTGGTGGGGGGCGCGGTGGAGCGGTTGCTGATCCGGCCGATGCTGGGCGAAAGCCCGATCAGCGTCTTCATGCTGACCATCGGCCTGGGCAGCGTTCTGATCGGCGTCGTCGAGCTGATCTGGGGACCGAACCCGCAGCGCTTGCCGGAGTTCCTGCCGACCACGCCCTTGTTCCTGGGCGAGGCCTATCTCTCCTCGAAGATCGCGGCGGCCTTCGCGGCGGCGGCGCTGATGGTCGTGGCCTTCGTGCTGGTGTTCCGCTTCTGGCGCGGCGGTGTCGCGCTGCGGGCCACGGCCAGCGACCAGGCGGCGGCCTACTCGATGGGCATCAACGTACCTCGAGTCTTCTCCTTGGCCTGGGTGGTGGCCTGCGTGATCGCGGCGGCGGCGGGCATGCTGGTCGGCGCCATCGGCGGCATCGCCCCGACGATGGGCGTATTCGGCCTGTCGGTGCTGGTCGTGGTCATCGTCGGCGGCCTCGACAGCGTGTTCGGCGCGTTGGTCGCCGGTCTGTTGATCGGTCTGCTGGAGGCCCTCGCGGGCGCCTATCTGGGCGGCGAGTACAAGTTGCTCGCCACCTTCTCGCTGCTGGTCGTGGTGCTGATGCTGCGGCCCTACGGCCTGTTCGGCACCCACGAGATCGAAAGGCTCTAAGCATGCGCATCGGAGCCGCAAAGGAAAGCTATGCCGCCGACGAGGCGCTGTTCGACACGGCCGTCCAGTGGCGCTGGCTGCTGGCCTTCTTCGCACTGCTGGCGATCTTTCCCTTCGTCGCCACGCCCTACTGGCTCTTCATGGCCTGCCTGGTGGCGATCAACGTGGCGTCGGCGACGGGGCTGAACATCCTGACCGGCTATACCGGGCTGGTCAGCCTGGGCCAGGCCGCCTTCATGGGCGTCGGCGCCTATACCGTCGCCTGGCTGGAGATCAATCTCGGGACGCCGGTGCTGCTCAATCTCGCGGCCGGCGGCCTGATGGCCGGTGCCGCCGGGATGCTGGTCGGCATACCCAGCCTGCGCGTGAAGGGCCTCTATCTGGCGATCGCCACCATCGCGGCCTCGGTGATCTTTCACTTCATCTTCGCCAACTGGACCAGCGTGACCGGAGGCGTCTCGGGTCTGACCATGCCGCCGGCGACGATTCTCGGGCTGACTCTGGACGAACCGCGCCACCTCTACTGGCTGATCGTACCGATCACGGTGCTGATGGTGACCGGGGCCGCCAACCTCTTCCGCACCCGTATCGGCCGCGCCTTCATCGCCATCCGCGACCGCGACATCTCGGCCGAGGTGCTCGGCATCCGGCTGCTGCGCTTCAAGCTTCTCAGCTTCGCACTCTCCAGCTTTTACGCCGGCGTCGCCGGAGGGCTGTGGGCCTACTTTTTCCGCGTGGTGACGCCCGAAAGCTTCCCGCTGGTCATGTCGATCTTCTTCCTGGCAGCGATCATCGTCGGCGGGATGGGCTCGATCCTGGGCGGTATCCTGGGGGCGGTCTTCATGACCCTGGTGCCGGAGGCGCTGAAGATGGCAGTCAACTGGCTGTCGCCCTGGCTGCCGGATGCGGTGGCGCTGCTGTCGCCGGTGCGCGTCATCGTGTTCGGCGCGCTGATCATCGGGTTCCTGCTATTCGAACCCCAGGGCCTGGCCGAGATCTGGCGGCGTCTGCGCCGCCAGTTCCATCTCTGGCCTTTCAGAACCTGAACGAACCCAAAAAAGGGAGGTAGCGATGACGAAGGACACAAAACGACAGGACGCCCGGCAGGCGTCCCCGGCTCGCCGCGGACTGCGCGGCTATGGAACGGCGCTGGCGATGGCCGGTCTGCTCGGGCTGGGCGGGGCGAGCCAAGTCGGCAGCGCTCAGGCGGCGGAAGAAATCGTCTTCGGCGGCTCGATCCCGCTGACCGGCGTTTTCGCCTTCGCCGGCGAGGGCGTGCATGCCGGCATTCAGGACTGGGTGCAGATCGTCAACGAGGCCGGCGGCATCGAGGGACGCATGCTGCGTTACGAACCGGAGGACACGGCTTACAAGGTCGACGCCTCGGTCGCCGCCTTCAAGCGCATCACGAGTCAGTTCCAGCCGAATCTCTACTACGGCGACTCCACCGCCTTCTCCAAGACCATCAATCCGGAGCTGGAGCGCAACGGGCGCATGATCATGGCAGGCGCGTCCTTCGCCACCGAACTGAACGACCCTGAGGTCTTCCCGCTGCAATTCATGGCCGGGCCGGACTACACGGAGATGTTCGGCATCCTGCTTCAGCACATCGCCGACACCCAGCCGGGCGCCAGCGTCGCCTTCGTCTATTCCGATACCGAATTCGGCCGCGATCCGATCGAACCCGGCCGCGCGCGGGCCGAGGCGCTCGGCCTCGAGGTGGTCGAGACCATCGTGACACCGCCGGGCTCGGTCGACATCTCGACCGAGGTGCTGAAGCTGCGCCGGGCGCGGCCCGACTACGCCATCTTCCACGGCTACGTTCAGGCGCCGATCCCCGAGTTCATCAGCCAGGCCCGGCAGATGGGCATGGAGACGCGCTTCATGGGCACCTTCTGGTCGATGGACCATACGGTGGTGATGGGGATGGGCGAGGTCGCCGAAGGTTTCATGGGAGTCATGCCCTACCGCTACTACTACGACGAGGCGGCCGACGCGCCGATGCTGGAGCGGATCCGCGAAATGCGGCCCGAGTACCAGTCGACCGCCTACATGCAGGGCTTCCTGACGGCCATGCTGATGACCGAAGCGGTCGAGCGGACCGTGGCGGCCGGCCAGGATTTGACCGGGCCCAACCTGAAGGCCGCGCTCAACTCCATCGAAGACTTCGACACCGGCGGCATCATCGGCGTGCCGATCAGCCTTCCGGGGAACTCGATCCCCGTCGGACGCATCTACCAGGCCGACATCGCGGCGCAGAAGATGGTGCCCGTGTCCGACTGGATCCGTCTGGACGAGACCGGAGGCTGAGATGACGGGAACGACCGGGACCGTCGAACGGCCAGCCGAGCCGGCGACGGTCCTCGCGGTCAACAACGTCGAAGTGGTCTACAGCCACACGGTTCAGGTGCTGCGGGGGCTGTCGCTTCGGGTGGCTGAAGGGGCCGTGGTCGCGCTGCTCGGCTCCAACGGCGCGGGCAAGACGACCACGCTGAAAGCCATCTCCGGCCTGCTCGCTCTCGAGAACGGTGCGATCACGGCGGGCGACGTGCAGTTCGACGGTGCCAGCGTACGGGGCCGCGCACCGCACGCCCTGGTCCGCAGCGGGCTTTTCCACGTCATGGAGGGCCGCCGCATTTTCGAGGACCTGACGGTCGAGGAGAATCTGGTCGCCGCGACCTACGCCAGCGGGGCCGGTCGCGACTTCAGCCTGGTCTACGACTACTTTCCGCGGCTGGCCGAGCGCCGGCGCGCACTGGCCGGCTACCTCTCGGGCGGCGAGCAGCAGATGCTGGCCATCGGCCGGGCGCTGGTCGCGGAACCGAGGATCATCCTGCTCGACGAACCGTCGCTCGGCCTGTCACCGATGCTGACCGAGGAGATCTTCACCATCATCGCCCGCATCAATGCCGAACGGGGAACCAGCATGTTGCTGGTCGAACAGAACGCCGCCATGGCCTTCGCGGTGTCCTCCTACGCCTACATCATGGAAACCGGCCGCATCGTCATCGACGGTCCGGTCGAGCGGCTGATGCGCGATCAGGACGTTCGGGAGTTCTACCTCGGCATGGGCGAGGAAGGGGCCGCGCGCAGCTATCGCGACGTCAAGCACTACAAACGCCGCAAGCGCTGGCTGTCGTGACCTTGGAGGCCTAGCGATGACACAGGATGCCGAGCCGATCTCCGAACTCATCCCCGAACTCACCATGGTTCAGATGCTCCAGCGGCGCGCGCGGCAGACGCCGACCGCCACGGCGCTGCGTCAGAAGGATTACGGCATCTGGCAACCGATCTCCTGGCGGAACTACTGGGAGCGGGCGCGCGACGTGGCGGCGGGCTTGCTGAAGCTCGGACTGTCGGACGGCGGGCATGTCGGCATTCTCTGCGAGAATCGCTGCGAGTGGGTGATCGCGCAGTTCGGTATCGGCGCGGCCGGTGGCATTGCGGTCGGCGTCTACCCCACCAGCCCGACGCCCGAGGTCGCCTACGTCCTGGGCCACGCCGACGTCGAGATCGTCATCTGCGAGGACCAGGAGCAGACCGATAAGGTCATGGAGGCGCTGCCGAACCTGCCCAAGCTGAAGTTCGTCGTGGTGATCGACATGAAGGGACTGCGCGGCTACGCCGACGCGCGGATCCTCTCGTTCGAGGCTCTGGCCGAACGGGGCCGCGACACCGGCGAAAACGACACCGGCGAAAGCGAAATCGGCGGGCAGGAGATCGACCGGCGGGTGGCGGCGCAGGCG